>JAURWH010000224.1 GCA_030655055.1 bacterium | reverse complement strand
GATCGTGCTTTGGGTTTAATTTTGGAGAAACTGAATAGGTTAGACATAGAACAACATTTGAACATTTTCAACCTTTGTAACTTTTTAACTTTCAGGAAATATGACCAAACAGGAAATACTCTCTTTATTAAAGGCCAAGCTGGGCACCGGCTTCATCGCCCACACCGAGCCTATTCCCGAACAGTTGTGGGTGGAGGTCAAGCCCCAGGCCTCGGTCCAGGCCGTGGAGATACTGCACCGCACCACCAAGGCCCGCTACTTAGTGAGCGTGGGCTCGGACGAGCGGGAGCTTAAAAAGCGCTTCGGGGTCTACCACCTGTTCAGCTTTGACAAGGAGCACTTCTTCGTTACCATCGATGTCTCGGCCGATCCCCACAAGCCGGTGCTGCCCTCCATCACCAACGTCATCGCCGGGGCCAACTGGTCGGAGCGGGAGATCCGCGATCTGCTGGGTGTGCAGTTCGAGGGCCATCCCGATCCCCGGAGATTGGTGCTGGCCGATGACTGGCCGAACGAGGTCTATCCGCTGCGCCGGGACTTCGACTACAGTTCCAAGCCGCCCTCCAACCCGGAGAACGCCTATCCCTTCAAGGACAACCCGCCCAACACCACGGTGGTGGCCATGGGGCCGTATTTCCCGGTCTTTGAAGAGGCCACTTACTTCCGGCTGTACGTCGAGGGCGAGAAGGTGGTGGACGTGGACTACCGCGGCTTTTACGCCCACCGGGGGATAGAAAAACTGGGCGACGCCTCGCTGACCTACAACCAGATACCGTTCATTGCCGAGCGGATCTGCGGCATCTGCGGCTTCGTCCACAATGTCTCCTTCTGCAAATTAGTGGAGCACGCGGCCGGGATCAAGGTCCCCCGCCGGGCCGACTTCATAAGAACCATCATGTTGGAGCTGGAGCGCATCCATTCCCACGCTTTGTGGCTGGGGGTGGCCGGGCACATCATCGGCTTTGACACCGTGCTGATGCAGACCTGGCGGATGCGGGAGCCCATCATGTGGCTGTGCGAAAAACTGACCGGCAACCGCAAGACCTACGGCATGAACCTGATCGGCGGGGTGCGCCGGGACATCACCAAAGCCCAGGTGCCCGAGGTCCGCAAAAAGATCGACGCCATGGACAAGGAATGGCAGGCGGTGCTGGATGCCGTCAAGGACGACACCACATTAAGAATGAGGCTGGAGAAGGTGGGGATCCTCAACCGAGAGCAGAGCCACGAGTGGGCGGCTGTGGGCCCGGTGGCCCGGGCGGCCGACATCGACATGGACTCCCGCAAGGACCATCCCTACTGCGCCTACGACGCGGTGGATTTCAAGGTGATCACCGCCGACACCAACGACGTCTGGGGCCGGACCGTGGTCCGGATCCTGGAAACAATCGAATCGTTCAAGATCGTCCGCCAGTGCCTGGACGCTTTAATGGAACTTCCGGAGGGCGACATCATCACCGAGATCCGGGACGAGATCCCGGCCGGGCGGATAGCCATCAGCGCGGTGGAAGCCCCCCGGGGCGAGGACGTCCACTTTCTGCTGACCGGCGGCGACAACCGGCCCTACCGCTGGCGGGTGCGGTGCCCAACCTACCCCAACCTGCCCACCGTGCAGGTAATGGTCAAGGGCGAGCAGGTGGCCGACGTGCCGATCATCCTGGGATCCATCGATCCCTGCTTCTCCTGCACCGAGCGGATGGAGGTCTGCGACCTGTCCACCGGCAAGATCAGGATATATTCACAAGAAGAGCTGTTCAACTGGACCACCAAGCGCAGTTAGAAACGGTTTGAAACTGTTGGAAATGGTTTGAAATGTTTACAATTTACGAAGGGGTGGAGTGATGACGATAAAGAATTTTGAAGATCTAAAAATATGGCAAGTAGCCAAACAGTTAACAAAACAGGTTTATTCGGCAGCCAACTTACAGAAATATAACCGGGATTATTCACTGGTTGACCAAACAAGGCGGGCATCGGTTTCAATCATGGCCAATATTGCTGAAGGTTTTGAGCGAGAAAACAACAAGGAGTTCATTCAATACTTGTATATTGCCAAAGGATCTTGCGGGGAGTTGAGGAGCCATTTGTGGATCGCTCAGGAATTGATGTTTCTGACCGAGGTTGAAGGTAAAGCTTTAAGAGAAGAAGCTGCCGGGCTATCAATCATGATTGCAAAGTTGATAATGTACCTAAAAACCTCGCCCATTAAGGGCGCAAAGCACAAGCGGACGTAACGATTCAAACCGTTTCAAACAAGGAACGTTTCAAACAGTAAGGGTGGTTTAATGATCAGAATAGCAATAATGTTATTTGTCCTATTGTTCGTCTCGCCTCTGCTGGAGGGCATTCTGCGCAAGTTCAAGGCGCTGGTGCATTCCCGGATCGGGCCGCCGCTGCTGCAGCCGTACTGGGACATCCTCAAGCTTTTGGGCAAGGACGACGTCCGCTCGCCCCACGCTTTCCTGGGGCCGCTGCCGGCCTTTCTGGGCCTAGCCGCTATTCTGGCCGCCGGCCTGCTGGTACCGCTGGGCAACAGCGCGCCCTTCGCCAGCGGGGACCTGTTCCTGTTCCTCTACCTGATCAGCTTCGCCTCGGTCTGCGTGATGCTGGCCGGCATGGACTCCGGCTCGCCCTACGGCTTCCTGGGAACCGCCCGGGAGATGATGACCTCGTTCGTGGTGGAGCCGGTGCTGTTCATAGCCCTGATCACCGTGGCCATCAAGACCCGCAATTTCCGCTTCTCGGACATGGCGGCCTGGCAGCAGATCTCCGGGACCTCGCTTTCCACCATAATTTCAGGGTTGGCGCTGTTCCTGGGGATCCAGGCCCAGCTTTCCAAACTGCCGTTCGACATCCCCGAGGCCGAAGGCGAGCTGATGGGCGGAACCTTCGCCGAGATGTCCGGCCCGACCTTTGCCCTGTACCGCTGGGGCTTCATAGCCAAGCAGGTGATATTCTCCATGATCCTGGCCCAGTTGTTCTTCCCCTGGCCCCAGGGACTGACCGGCCTGTGGGCGGTAGTTGCGCAGGTCGTCAAAGTGGTCCTGATCGTGATAGTGGTGGGGCTGATAGATGTGGTCAACCCCCGGCTGAGGATAGACCAGGCGCTCATTTATTACTTTGGCGTGATTTTGATGGCGATAGTCGGGCTGGTCTTCGCGCTGGTGGGAGCCTGAGCTATTTACAATTTGGGATTTGCAATTTGGAATGCCACCATTTGAGAGAAGAGTAAATGGCGACTTTTAAGAAATTTGAAGAAGTGGATATTTGGATAAAAGCTCGTGAATTGACCAAGCGGATTTACGAAGCCTCTCGCAAAGGGGCTTTCGCCAAGGATTATTCTCTGGGCGACCAGATGAGGCGGGCATCGGTGTCGATCATGTCAAATATTGCCGAGGGTTTTAATCGTGGCGGGAACAAAGAACTTGTCCAATATTTGGCAATCGCCAAAGGATCTGCGGCAGAGATACAAAGCCAATTATATGTCGCCCTTGACCAACAGTATATACCCAAAGAAGTATTTAACGATTTATACAATTTAACAGACCAAATTGCAGCCGGAATATTTTCTTTTATAATTTATCTCAATAAAAGCAATATCAAAGGGATAAAATATAAATACGCCCAAATTCCAAATGGTAAATAAATAGCAGGAAAGAATTGCTAACATGATCATATCCAAATTGAAAGAAGCCATCATCTGCTTCAAGAACCTGAGGGTCACTTTTCCCTATCCCCTGAAGCGGAATATCGAGGCCCTTCCGGTGGAGGGATTCCGGGGCAAGCTGACCATAGACGTGTCCAAGTGCATCGGCTGCGCCGGCTGCGCCAACGTCTGCCCCTCGCGGCTGATAATCGTCACCGACAAGAAGGCGGTGCGCCGGCTGGACTTTTACCTGGAGCGCTGCACCTACTGCGGGCGCTGCGCCGACGTCTGCCCGGAGAAGGCCATCACCATGACCCAGGAGTTCGAGACCGCCACCAACGACGTCCACAACGACATGCACATCAGCGCCGAGGTCTACATGGGCACCTGCCAGCGCTGCGGAAGATGCTTCGAAACCCAGACCATTCTGGACAAGATGATGACCGTGGGGTTCAGGACTGGCGGGCAGGGAGAGGTGCTTAACGATGGAGGGAGTACGAAATAGGGCAAGGCGATGATGGAACTGACGGGCAAGGGGGAGACATATACGATGGAGGATGCCCGAAATGGGGTCAGGCGATGATGGAACTGTCAGGCATGGCAGATATGCTTAACGATTGAGGAGTTCGAAATAGGGCTGGGCAAGGTTTAAAACGATGAAAACAATAAGATGAGATGAGTATGGAATTGAAATTTGAAAAACTGGAAGTATGGCGGATATCGCTGGAATGCATAGATAAGGTCTATGCGCTTTTGGAAAAATATCCCCGGTCCGAAGAATATATCCTAAAACAGCAGGGCAAGCGTTCCATAACCTCGGTCTCGCTGAACATTGCCGAAGGCAGCTGCAAGCACACCCAAAAGGAATTTGCGCATTTCGTAAATATATCCATAGGCTCCCTGGTGGAAACCCTGGCCAATCTGAAAATAGGACTGCAAAGAAAATACATCATTGACGCAGACTTCAAAGGCATTGAGTCCTTGCTGGACAAAATGTATTTCAAGCTGATGGCCTTGGAAAAGACCCTGCGGAAATAGTTTCCAAATTATCGGTGCGCGGCTTTTATCATTGCCTCTCCAACGTTAATCGTTGCCGAACATTCATGACAGGCTTCTCAAACGTGAAAACGTTGCCGGGCTTAAATGGCTTGCATCTCAAACATCGCGCGGCGTTTAGTAAGGGCATCTCAATCGTTGCTTTGCTTTTAGTTTTGCTCCTCAAACATCAAACCCAATTTATTAGCTTATAGGTCAAAGTATGGGCGACTTAATCACAACCTTAATGGTCTGCCACTTCATAGCCTCGGTGGGCGCGGCCGAGATCAGGAACCTCAAGACCTCCACCATATTCCTGATGTTGCAGTCCCTACTGCTGGCTTTGATCATCGCGGCCTTTGCCGGACGCAGCCAGAACTACTCGCTTTACTGGTGGGTGGCTTTGACCGTGGCCACCAAGGTCATCATCATCCCCTGGCTGCTGTGGGTCCACATCAAGAAGACCCAGGTGATGGAGATCAAGCCCCTGGTCAGCTTCGTGGTCTCGTTCATCGTGCTGGCCATCTTCCTGGTGGCCTTCTACCAGATGATCCACACCTACGCCAATTTCGTGGCCCCCACCGCGGCGGCGGCCGCGGAACCGGCCCGCTCGGCCCTGGCCCTTTCCTTCACCATATTCGTGCTGGGGCTTTACGTGCTGGTGATCCACCGGGACGCGGTCAAGATAATCATCGGCCTGCACCTGATAGAGAACGGCGTGCACCTGGCCCTGGTGACCCTGGTTCCCCAACTGCCGGTGACAACCATCCTGGGAATCGTCTCCAACGTGGTGGTGGCCGCAGTGATGCTGCTGTTCCTGACGGACAGCATCTACAAGGCCTTCGGGTCCTCTGACACCATGAAGCTTTCCAGCCTTAAGGGCTGATCCGGTTTCCGCCGGATGGTCCGGCCTGGGTCAATAAAGAACGTTTAACGTTTGAAAGGAGCCCGGCAAATGACAGACAAAAATATCCTTAAAAGCATCTCGCTGTTTTCCGATTTTTCGGACAAGGAGATCGAGAAGATGGCGGCCCTGTTTTCCGATAGGTCTTTCAAGGAAAACGAGGTGCTTATACCGGAGCAGTCCGAGAACCGGGAACTGATGATCCTTTTGGACGGCAGCGTGGCGGTGGAGGTGGGGTTGAGCCTTTCGGCCAGCGCCGAAAAAATGATGCTGACCTCCGAGGACTCCCCCGGCCGGATCATCGAATGGTCCTCGGCCATCGACACCACCAAAAGCGGCGGCACCGCCTCGGCCCGGGCCTTAAAGCCCACCAAAGTGCTGGTGGCCGACGGGCAGGCTTTGGTCAGCCTCTTTAAATCCGAGAAGGAGCTGGGTTACAAAATGATGCACAAGATCCTGCTGGTAATAGCCTCCCGGCTGAAGGACACCCGGCTGCAGCTGATCAGCATGGCGGCGCAGTGCCGCTGACCAAGGTTTGAAAGGTTGGAATGGTTTGAAATGTTTGAAACGTTCGGTTTGGTCACAACAATAATGCAATATCACAAAGCATAGCAGGTTAATTTATGGTCGTTACTATCAATCCCACCGCGGTCTCGATCCTGCCGTTCCTGGTGTTCATGGTTCCCCTGTTCTTCGGGGGCCTGATCTTCGCCCTGGGACGCTTTGGCAAGTTCTTCCGGCAGGGGCTGGCCCTGATCGGGATATTTGCCACCCTGGCCATCTCGATCATGATGACCGGCCGGGTGCTGGGCGGCGAGGTGCTGACCTGGTGGAATAATAATTTCTACATCGACGGCCTGGCCACCCTGATGGAACTGGCGGCCAGCGGGCTGGGAGCCATCGTGGTGGTCTACTCCATCTACTATTTTTCGGAGAAGACCGAGGCCGCCGAGGCCCACCCCTACACCAGCATGACCAGCTACTACGGGCAGATCATGGTCTTTTTGGGGCTGATGAACTGGACCTGCGCCACCAATAACATCATCATGATGTACGTCTCGCTGGAGTTCACCACCCTGGCCACGGTCTTTCTGGTGACCTTCCACTGGAACAAGCAGGCCCTGGAGGCCGGTTACAAGTATCTGCTCCTGGTCACGGTGGGCGTGATCTTCGCCCTGCTGGGTTCGGTCCTGCTTTACGCCGCGGCCATTCCCTACCTGCCGGTGTCAAGGGTCCTGCTTTTGACCGAGCTGGGGACCATTGCCACCAAGATACCAACTAATATCGTTCTTCTGGCCTCGGCCTTCTTAGTGGTCGGTTTCGGCACTAAGGCCGGGCTGGTGCCCTTCCACGCCTGGCTGCCGGACGCCCACGCCGAGGCCCCGGCCCCGGTCAGCGCCCTGCTTTCCGGGATCGTCATCAAAGTGGGAGCCTACGCCCTGGCCCGGACCATCTCGGTCTTTGCCCCGCACTACGGCACCATCCCGCTGTTCATCGCCATCCTTTGCTCCATCTCCATGATCGTTGGGATGATGATGGCCATGATCCAGGACGACCTGAAGCGGATGCTGGCCTACTCGTCAGTCGCCCAGATCGCCTACGTGATCGAGGGCCTGGGAATGGGCACCTACCTGGGGATCTACGGCGGCCTGATGCACCTCTTAAACCACTCCATCGTCAAGGGACTGCTGTTCCTGGCGGTGGGGGCGCTGATCTACGCCACCGGCAAGCGCAAGGTGTCCGAGTTGTCGAAGATCAAACTGAACATGCCCATCACCGCCTTCGCCTTTTTCGTGGGCATCTTCGCCCTGTCCGGGATGCCGCCCTTCAACGGATTCGTTTCCAAGTTCACCCTGTTCCTGGCGCTGGGGCAATCCAAGCTTTTACGGGCGGCCATCATCGGCATCATCACCTCGCTGTTCACTTTGGTCTGCTTCTTCAGGGCCGGTTACAAGATATTCTGGTCGCCCAAAGAGGTGCATGCCGTGGGCGCCGAAGCCACCACCGCCACCGAGGTCCCGGCCGGGATGTGGATCGGCATGGTGATCCTGGCCGTGGCGGCCATAGTGCTGGGTGTGTTCCCCCAGATAGTGCATCCGCTGATAGACAGCGCCACCAAGTGCATTTTGAGGATATTGATAGGGGGATAACTACAGCAAGGTGGACCCCTCCCCTTCGACAAGCTCAGGGCAGGCTCTTGATCCCTCCCCGAAGCGGAGAGGGAAAAGGTGCGAAAGGGCCTGGTAGCGCGATTATTAAACTTCGTAGCACGAAATAAATCCAAATACAACCAATATACAATGGACAGATAATATGAAGAAGATAACGGCAATACTCTTAACAGCAGGCGTTCTGGCATCGCTGGTGTTCTCCGGGTGCGGGCCGGGAGGCCAGCAGATCAAGATCGGGGTGGCCGGGCCGCTGACCGGCGAGCAGGGCAAGGCCGGGCAGGACCTGCTGCACGGGGTGCAGCTGGCGGTCTCGGAGTGCAACGCCCGGGGCGGGGTGTTGGGCAAGCGGGTGGTGATCATCGCCGGGGACGACCGGGCAGATGAAAAGGAAGCCAATGCCATCGCCCAGCGTTTGTGTGACCAGGGGGTGGCCGGAGTGGTGGGGCACTACAACAGCCACTGCT
>JAURWH010000223.1 GCA_030655055.1 bacterium | reverse complement strand
TGGTTTTCTAAATCATTATATTGATCTTCAATCGGTTGTCTGATAGCTGCAACACGACCTTTGATCCAAGTTTCAATTTCTTGAATAATACTTTCCCCAAATAAAGTTTTAATGGTTTGCATCACAGCAAGTGTATGTTCGTTGCCGTTTTCAAGATCAATTGCCAACCTTCTTCTAGCATAAGCCTTCACTACATCTGCATCCCATGGTATTGGATTAAGATACTTGGCAACTTCCAAAAAGTCACTAAAGGATTTTACAAAATCAGGTAACATTTTATTAAGGAGTACCCACGTTCGAACATATGTAAGATCTTCATGAAGCAACCCTTTCAAACGTTCTACACCAGCAGCCGACATAGGGTCGTATTCGGAGACTATCACGACCTCGTCCGAGATATTTTTAGACATACACACTTGTGCAAATAAATCAGAGCCAGATTGTGCATCCAAAAAGATATAGTGGTATGTACCCCTAAGTATTACTAAATTTGACGACAGGAATGAACTAAATTTATTTAGTGCAGTGTTTTCAGTGTTTTTAAATTTATATGTTGCGGGTATTAAATGTACTCCGTTAGAGAGTTTAACAATGTCACTTTGGGTGTCAAATTCATTTTTATCAAATGCATCAAAGATTCCTATCGGCTTACGATTGGCCGCTATTGCTAATTCACCTTGCGTCAGTACCTCTTTCAAATACAATAGCGTAAGGCCATTTGTCGCTGCATCTGTGTCAATCAACAATACTTTCTTACCTAGTGCAGATAGAAATGCACCAAAGGTAGCTGTAAGCATAGTTTTACCAGAGCCGCCTTTAGCACTTGCCATACAAATAATCTTAGCTGGCATTTGGGCCTCCTTCTAACTGCCTCATTTCCGTGCGTGCTTCAGCTATTTCCATCTTAGCTGCCACTACAATGCTCTGCCCGCCAATTTGATCTACTACACTTTGGAATGCATCAACCCATTGTGTTTGATTGTTTGGATTTGTTTCGGCTAAACTTATTAAACCACGTATTTTGATTTTAAGTGCAGTCAAACGACTATTTTCATGTATCATTTTTTCAATTAGTCTATTAAAAGAAGCTGCATTTTTACACGGGTGGGATTGGTATGCTATATATGCAGCTCTAAACACCATCGTAAGACTTTGGTTGAGTTCGTCTAAACTGTACAGTAAACCTTGTATTTGAGTTTGGTATTCTGCGTTTATATTAACAGAGGCACCTTTGATAGCTTCAATACTACCCCCCGTTTTACCTTTCCAACCCGGAATACAAAGAGGGAACGCATCATCAATGTTTTTGTATATGACTCTTGTTGTCCCATCTGGACATTTTACAACGTAGGTTTTAGAAAATGGCCATTTTATTTTCATACGTTTTCCTCTATTACTTTGCAACAGTAACAAAATTATTAATACTATTTTTTTATTATAGATTTATAGAACTATTGGTATACTTACCCAAACTCCACAGGACTGGGTGGGCGTTGCCAAAGGCAACTATGGCTTCATTTCACCAATTACCGTCACCCCGCCCTTCACCCTGTCCCCCACCTTCACATTGATCTTGGTCCCTAAAGGCAGCATCAGGTCTATCCGGGAGCCGAACTTCATCAGCCCCATCCTCTGCCCGGCGGTCACTGAGTCCCCGAGCTTCGAATAGCAGACCACCCGGCGGGCCAGGATCCCGGCGATCTGTTTCATCAGGATCTTGCCGTAAGGTGTCTCGATCCCTAAATGCATCTGCTCGTTGGCCAGCGAGGCCTTTTCCTCAAAGGCCGGCAGGAATTTCCCCGGATGGTACTGCTGGTATATCACTTTCCCCGTCACCGGTATCCGGTTGATGTGGACGTCCATCGGCGATAAAAAAATACTGACCTGCAAAACCTTTTGTTGGTGGAGAAATGTGTCCTCGGTCTCCCGGACGATCACCACGCGGCCGTCGGCCGGCGAGGCTATCTGCCCCGGCAGAAAACTGCCGCTGCGGGCCGGATCGCGGAAGAAATAGACCATGAACAGGAAAACAATGGAGAAGCCCAGGGTCAAATATAGCAGCAATGGCCCCCGCCAGAACATCCAGGCGGCAAAGGCGGCCAGGGCAAACAACAGAGCTATGATGATGGTGGCAAAACCCTCGGGTGCGATCTTCATGACATTCACTAACAAGTTGAATTTTTTTACAATGGGCTGGCGGACTCAACATGGATTAAATAGACAACCTTACTACTGAATCACTGAAATACTGAAGACACGGAAAGCTTTCTTTTATTCTGTGTTTCCGTGGTAAGGTCCCCGGGTTTACGCTGTTTCTTCGGTGATGTTCTTGATCACCCGGCTGCCCCCCTTTGCCTGGGCTTCCTTTATCTTTTTGGCCGCCGACTCGAACATCTCGGCCATGGTGAACCCGTCGTCGGGAAAGGTCATCACCGCCAGGGTCACGGTCAGGCTCTGAGAGGCGAAGGCCTGGTCGACGTTGGCCAGCGATTCTTCGATGATCTTTTTTATCTTCTCGGCGAACTGCACCGCCTGCACCCGCTCGGTCTCCAGCAGGGCCACGGCAAAGGAGTCCTCGGACATCCGGCAGGAGACGTCGATCTTGCGGACGTACTCGTTAAGCAGGGCGCCCACCTTGGCCAGCACCTTCTCGGAGGCCTGGGTGCCGTTGGCCTGGATGAAGGGCGTAAAGTTGTCCAGGTCCAGCAGGGTGAAGGAAAGCTTGTGCCCGAAGCGCTTGGAGCGCGACAGCTCGGCCTGGGCCCGCTCCTCAAAATAACGCCAGTTGAACAGGTCGGTCATCCGGTCCTTGGTGTACAGCTGGTCAAACATCCTGGCGTTCTCCATGGCCATGGACCCCAGGCTCTGGTAGATCATCAGCATGTTGCGCTCCTCCTTGGCCCGCATGGTTATTTTGCCGATGGACACCAGGCCCAACAGGACATTGTGCTGCACCAGGGGCAGGCACAGCACCGGGGCGATCCCGCTTTCCTTGGTGGTCTCGATATGCTGTTTTATCAGGTTGCTTTCGGTGGCAAAATCCTCCTTGGTCATCACCAGCTTCTTGGCCGCGCAATGCCCCACATAGCCGTCGCCGACCTTGATGTTCAGCTCTTTGGCCGTTCTTTCGTCCAGACCGATCTGGGCGGCGGGGGCCAGCACGTGGCCGTCCTCCACCGGTTTGAAGAAGATCAGCTCTTCGGCGTCGAACAGCTGCTGGGCGATCCTCAGCAGCAGCGGCGGAAGCTTTTCCTGCTCGATGTTCCCGCTTAAGGTCCGGGCCAGCTCCAGCAGCACCATGAACACCCGGCCCCGCTCGTTCTTCTCCTTTTCCAGGTTGGCCATGTTGGATTTCAAATTTTTGACCAGATCGCCCTGGCGCCGCTCATCCGATTGAAGCCGGGCCAGTTCCTCCCGGGCGGCCGTTACATCTGCAGATTTCTTTCCGGCCCCGCCGATGCAGACCAGCCAAAGCACGCCGAACAGGACGGCCAGGCCGAAACCTATTATTGTCATGGACATGAGGTGTCCTCCTGAAGAATGGAACTCACGAGAGCCCTATTCTTTGATATATGTAGTCAACGTTGCGCAGGAATTTTTTGATATTGAAGATCTCTTCCATCTCCGCCGGGCCGATCTTTTGGCTGATATCCCCGTCCTTTAAGGCCAGTTCCTTAAGCGATCCGCCCTGCTCCCAGACCTGCATGGCGTTCCTCTGGACGGCGGCATAGGCCTGTTCCCGGGTAAGACCCTTGTCCACAAGGGCTAAAAGCAGGGCCTGGGAGAAGATCAGCCCGCCCGAGGACTCGATGTTCTTCAGCATCCTCCGGGGGAACACCGTCAGCCCCTCGATCAGCCAGACCGCCTTGTTAAGCATGTAATCCAGGGCGATGGTGCTGTCGGGGATTATCACCCGCTCGGCCGAGGAATGCGAGATGTCGCGCTCGTGCCACAGGGCCACGTTCTCCAGCCCCACCTGGGCGTTGGCCCGGACCAGCCTGGCCAGGCCGCAGATCCTTTCACAGATGATGGGGTTCTTTTTGTGGGGCATGGCTGAAGATCCTTTCTGCCCCTTGGCAAAAGGCTCCTCGGCTTCCCGGACCTCGGTCCGCTGCAGGTGGCGGATCTCCAGGGCTATCTTTTCCAGGCTGGCGGCAACCACGGCCAGGGTGCACAGGTATTCGGCATGACGGTCGCGCTGGACTATCTGGGTGGAGACCGGCTCCGGCTCCAGCCCCAGTTCCCGGCAGACGAACTCCTCAACTTTGGGATCGATATGGGCGAAGGTGCCCACCGCTCCCGAGATCTTGCCGCAGGCCGTCGACCTGACCGCCCGTTCCATCCTGGTTATGTTGCGCTGGTTCTCCTGCCACCACAGGGCGAACTTCAGTCCCATGGTGGTGGGCTCGGCGTGGATCCCGTGGCTCCGTCCCATCATGATGGTATCCTTATGCTCCAATGCCTTCTGCCGGAGCGCCGCTGAAAGCTTTTTCAGGTCTTCCAGTATCACGCCTCCGGCCTCCTTCATCAGCACCGCCCAGGCGGTGTCAAGCACGTCGGACGAGGTCATGCCCAGGTGCACATAGCGCGACGATGGCCCGATATGCTCCGACAGGTTGGTCAAAAAGGCGATCACATCGTGGTGCACCTCGGCCTCTATCTGGTTGATCCTTTCCACCTGGAAACGGGCGTTGGCCTGGATGTTTTTAAGGTCGCCGTCCGGGATATTGCCCAGCTGAGCCTGGGCCTTGCAGGCCAAAAGCTCCACTTCCAGCCATTTCTGGAACTTGTTCTCCTCGCTCCAGATGGCTTTCATCTTGGGAAGGGTGTAACGTTCGATCATCAGCTAAAAGATAAAAAATTATTGTTTGGAATCTTTGGGAACCGGCTTCTTGGCCGGGGGTTCCTTTTCATAAGTCACTTCCAGCACCGGATATAACTGTTCCTTGCCCTGGTACTCCTTGCAGACAAAGTCGCGGTCCACTCCGGAATCTCCCTGAGGATCCAGGACGATGCCGTTGTTGGGCCTTTTGTTGACCATCCAGACCAGGATCATTTTGGTGACATCCCACTCATACCATTTCCCCGCCTGCCCGTAACCAATGGCCCCGCTCAGGGAAGTTGTGCTGAGAGATGCTGCAGTCCAACTGGGTTTGGTTTTCCAGGTGGCCTTCATTTCTTCCCAGGGTTTTGTGATCATCTTAGCGTCTACTTTGGTCTCGGCGGCCGAACCGGCAAAATCGTTGTAAAGTTTGATGACCGCCTTTTTGGCCAGTTTGCCCTTGGGAAGTTTGGAAATGTCAAACTGGAGCAGTACCGCTTTTTTATCGGCGCCGCCGAAACCCAGGAACATCTTGGGAACGGTGATGTCCTTGTCCTTGTCAGTGCGGTCCTTCCAGCCGTAACCCTTGCCGTAGTTGGAATCAGGCCGGAAGGCATAAATCCAAGTGTCTTTAACCACCGGGCAGACTATAGTTTGAGTTTCAATTATTGCCGGTATGACCGGGGTGGTTGTTTCATCCTCAATTTTAACATTGTTGTCCTTTGGCTGGGAAATGCCCTTGGTAGGCATTTGAGCCAGTGACAGTACCGCAACGACCATTGCAAACAGTAAAAGCATGGTAATTTTTTTCATTTCCAGACCTCCCTTAATTTTGGTTTGGTTGTTATTTTAAAACCAAAGTTGTTTTATTTACGCCGGTAAAGGATCTGGGTAAACTCGGGATACTCATTCTTTTCTTTTTCCTGCCAGCAGTTCAGATCGAAATCCGGGAAACAGGTATCGCCGGCATATTCCTGTTTGACCCAGGAGACGAGCATGGCACTTGCCAATGGCAGTGCTTGTTTGTAGATGCTGGCCCCGCCGATAAAAAATATTTTGGACCCAAGGGCTTCGGCCTTTTTTACCGCATCTTCTAAGGCCGGGCAGACAGTTGATCCGGGTATCTCTTTGACCGTGGTGCTGACCACTATATTGTTCCGGCCCGGAAGCGGCTTGCCGATGGATTCAAAAGTGGTGCGGCCCATGATCACCGTACCGCCCAGGGTTATCTTTTTAAAGAGCTTCAGGTCATCGGAAATGTGCCAGGGCATCTTACCTTCCAGGCCGATCACCCGGTCCCTGGTCATGGCCACAATGATTGTTTTTTCAGACATGGTCATACTGCGACGGAAAATTTTATTCCGGGGTGCGGATCGTAGCCTTCCAGTGTGATATCGGAGGCCGTCAGTTCAAAGAAAGGTTTGGTTGCTATCTCAACTAGAGGAAGTTTTCTCGGCTCCCTGGTCAGCTGCTGTTTCAGACCTTCGATGTGATTGGCGTAAATATGGGCGTCGATGATGGTGTGGGCAAACCGGCCCGGCTTGAAACCTGTCTCCCGGGCCATCATCATGGTCAAAAGAGAATAGCAGGCCAGATTGAATGGTATGCCCAGGGCAATGTCACCGGAACGCTGGGTGAGGTGGCAGTTCAGCCGGTCGCCGATGACACTGAAGCAGAAGGTATAATGGCAGGGCGGCAGTTTGCTCTCGGCGGCGTTCCCCGGGTGCCAGGCAGTCACCACCATTCGCCTCCGGTTGGGCGTGGCCGGGTTCTGCTTTATCTCTTTTAAAATGTCAATAATATACCGGATCTGATCAAAGGTCCTGTCACCGGTTTCGGGATCGGTAGAAATCCAACGTGTGCCCCACTTCTCGCCCTCGGCCGCCTGGGAAGGAACGGGGAACCTGCGCCAGAACCTGCCGTAGGCGGTCTCCAGCCGGCCCTCTCCATCGGCCCAGTCGTCCCAGATCCTGGTCTTGGTCCTAAGATCACGGATATGCGCCTGGCCGCTAAGGTACCAGAAAAGTTCGTGCAGCATGGCGTCGAAATTGACCTTTTTGGTGGTAAGCAGGGGAAAACCATTTTGCAGGTCCACCTGATAACTGCAGGCAAAGCAGCTTAATGTATCCACGCCGGTGCGGTTCTTCTGTGCCGTCCCGTTGTCCAGAACATATTTTACCAGGTCCAGATATTCGCGCATTGGTTCAGTCTCTGCAGGAGTTACATCTTACCGGAAAGTTTACTTTACCACTGAAACACGGAAAGCGGAAATTAATAACTTTTCCGTGATCTCTGCCGTACAGTATTTCCGTGGTAAGCCCAGGTGGGGGATCTTGGTCAGGAGGAGAATTTTTCCTTAAGGGTGATGTATCTTAAGTATTCGTCGATATCGTTGAGGCTGGGCATGATCAGCTTGCGGTCCTCGACCTTGATCAGGTTCAGTCCCAAAAGTTTTTTCATGATCTCCTCGGTCTTAAAGGCCTCCATCCCCACCATCCCGCCCAGGGTGGCGTAGTCGTAGGGAAAGTCTATCACCACGCCGTCCGGGGTGCTGGCCCCCCGCTCCTTGGCCATGGATACCAGCATGGCCACCACCCTCCGCATCTCGTCGCGGATCAGCAGGAATTCCACCTGCTTGTTGGTCTCCCGCAGTCGCCGGGACATGGTCTCCAGCACATATGCTATCATGGGGTTGTTCTTGAGCTGGGAATTGAAAGCCTCCCGGTCCACTATCATCAGCTTGGTCTCCTCGATGGCCGTGGCCGCGGCCGAACGGGGACTGCCGTCTATCACCGCCATCTCTCCGAAGAAATCCCCCTCCTTGAGCACCGCCAGGGTCTTCTCGACGGCCCCGGCCGAGCGGGTGATCTTGACCTTACCGGAGCGGATGAGGAACATCTCGTTGCCGGGGTCTCCCTGCTTGAAAAGCAGTTCCCCGGCCTTGAGCGATCTTTCGAATTCCTGCCCAGCCATAAATCTCCTTTTATGAAATCCAGCTGCCGAAACTGACCAAACAGTAAATCTTTCGGGTTTTGGAATTTAGATAATTTTTGGGGTTACTGGTATAATGTCTAAATATACCATTATCAAAAAAATAATTCAAGACTAAAAGTAAAATAAATCTTTAAGTTTGGACGGGAATGTTGTATAATAATTTTCATGCCATCATCCATCATACTAAAAGCCTATGCCAAGCTCAACCTGCACCTGGAAGTGCTGGGCAAACGCCCCGACGGATACCACGACCTGTGGTCAATTTTCCACCTGATATCGCTGCACGACGAGTTGGAGTTTGAGCCGTTGGAGAATGGCCGGATTGTCCTGTCGTGTGATAACCAGCACCTGCCGGTCAACGAAAAGAACCTGGTGGTCAAAGCCGCCCGGCTGCTGCAGGGTTATCTGAAGGGCCATGTCATTCTGAGAAAGACTACCTGTTTACCACCCGAAGAATCATCTGCAGACCCTTCGGTTTGTCAAGCAATATGCCCTACTCAGGGTGACCATCTGCACTATGACAAGCTGCCAGGGGCTAAGATCACCCTTACCAAGAACATCCCCATCGGGGCGGGCCTGGGCGGGGGTTCTTCGGATGCTGCGGCCGCCCTGCTGGGCCTGTCTAAGCTCTGGGGCATGTCACTCGGCGGTCTTGAACTGCACCGGCTGGCACTGGAACTGGGGTCGGACGTCCCATATTTTTTGACCGGCGGCACCGCTTTGGTCACCGGACGGGGGGAGAACATAGAACCATTGACATGGAAGCAGGACTATCATTTCGTGATAGTCTATCCCGGGTTCGGCGTTTCCACCGCCTGGGCCTATAAAAACCTTAAAATATCATTGACAAAAGAGCCGGGATTTAGTAAAATGATTGGTAATGATCTGTCTTTGGGACCAGATCCGGAACAATTGGCAAAATCCCTTGGCAACGATCTGGAAAAAGCGGTCACACCATCGCACCCCCAGATAGAACAGGTCAAACAACAATTGGTCAAAAGCGGCGCCCTGGGCGCCCTGATGTCCGGCAGCGGTTCCTCGGTCTTCGGGATATTTACCGACCCCGGTTCCGCCCGCCAGACCGCCTTAGAACTGAAACCCCAGTGGCCCTGCTGCTTTTACGCCGTCAGCCAGAGATCCTAAAGAAGTTTATCCTAAACTAATACAAAGAATTTTCATCCACCTAGCTATTAACGGACGAAAAGGATAACTTGCATGAAGATCACCGAGATCAGGGTTTCGCTGCGGCAGAAGGACAACGACAAACTTTTGGCCTTTGCCAACGTCACGTTCGACAATGCCTTTGCGGTGCGCGGCATCAAGATCATCCAGGGAACCACCGGACCCTTCATTGCCATGCCCAGCCGGAAAATGGCCGACGGCACCTACAAGGACATCGCCCACCCCATCAACGCCGAGACCCGGCTGATGCTGGAGAAATCGATACTGGACGAATACCACAAGGTGCTTAAGGATGGGGTCTCCCGGCCCGTCGAAACAGAGATCCCGGCCGAAGAGAAATAACACGCTGAAAACCTTCCCCCACTAAAGGTCCAAAAATAGATTTAGTGGGCATATAAAAATAATTGACAGTAGGTCGCTGCGTCACTGGCCATAAAGGTCCAGAGACATCTCCGTGCGGCTTACCAAGCTTGACTCTTTCAAGCGGCCTGGTGTCAATTTTTTATTGCCTGGTTCATTTAGCAAATGATCCCTTAATACGCTTTTCCCAATACCAAGTCCCATGCCACTAAGTTCGGGGGTCGTCCAATTGGTAGGACACCAGCCTTTGGAGCTGAGAACCAGGGTTCGAGTCCCTGCCCCCGAGCCAGACTACGCCATATACAAGCGAATTAAACTAGAGGCTTCGTCTGGCAGGCCAGAACATTTATTTATACTAGGCCACATTATAAATATTACCGGTTAAGTTTTTAGTCCCTTGTCCGCCGAAGCATCTTTTTTCATTGCATTTATCTGCGTAGGCGGACTGCCCCCGAGCCAGACTACGCCATATACAATCAAACCAAGCAAGAGGCTTCCGCCTACGCAAACCTTCGGCGGACAAGCCACCTGGCAGGCCAAGACACCGCCTTATATATACAAATCAAACCAGATCTTCCGCCTGCGCAAAGCTGCGGCGGACAAGCCGTCTGGCAGGCCGGGATAACAGCATTTGTCAATCAATCATTTAATAGATATGCATAACGAAATGAAGATCTTTTCAGGAACCGCCAATCCCGGGCTGACCAAAGATATCTGCAAGGTCCTGCGCCAGCCCATGGGCGACTGCACCATCTGTCATTTTTCGGACGGGGAGCTCCGGGTCAAGATCAACGAAAACATCCGCGGGGCCGATGTCTTCATCGTCCAGCCCACCTTCTCCCCCGGCGACAACCTGATGGAACTGCTGATCATGACCGACGCCGCCAAACGGGCTTCGGCCAAACGGATCACCGCGGTCATCCCCTACTTCGGCTACTCCCGCCAGGAGCGCAAGGACCAGCCCCGGGTTCCCATCACCGCCAAATTAGTGGCCAACCTGATCACCATCGCCGGGGCCAACCGGGTCCTGACGCTGGACCTCCATGCCGAGCCCATCCAGGGGTTCTTCGACATCCCGGTGGATCATCTTTACGCCTCGCCGGTGCTGATCCGCCATTTCATAAAGCACAAGCTCAAGGACCTGGTGGTGGTGTCGCCCGACACCGGCGGCGTGCCCCGGGCCCGGGCCTTTGCCAAGCGGCTGGGCAACGATACCCCCCTGGCCATCATCGACAAAAGACGGCCCGGCCCCAACCGGGTTGAGATCCTTAACGTGGTGGGCGACGTGGCCGGAAAGAACTGCCTGATAGTCGACGACATTATGGACACCGCCCGCACCATCAGCGAGGTGGCCATCATTTTAAAGAAGAACGGGGCCCGGGACATTTACGCCTGCGCCACCCACGGGGTCCTCTCCGGCAGCGCCATAGACGCCCTGAAACGCTCCCCCATCAAGGAGCTGGTGCTTTCCGACACCATACCGCTGACCCCGGAAAAAAAGATATCCAAGATCAAGGTGCTTTCCATCGCCACGCTGCTGGCCGAGGCCATCCGGCGGATCCACCAGGAAAAATCGGTCAGCTCGCTTTTTGTTTAAAGCCGGAAAATGAAATTAAAAAAAGAATTAACCACCAACTAATAGCACAAGGAAAGACAACTGAAAAATGAACGAAGTTAATTTAACAGCTTACCGCCGGGAGGAGACCGGCAAACAGCGGGCCAAAAAGATGCGCCGGGGCGGAAAGATCCCGGCAGTGCTTTACGGGCACGGCCAGCCGGCCCTCTCCATCTTCATCAACTCGGCCGAGCTGATCCCCCTGTTCAAGCTGGCCTCCCACGACAACGTGATCATCAACCTGGAAATGGCCGATGACAAAAAGCAGATGAAGGCCCTGCTGCGCCAGGTGCAGACCGAGCCGTTGAGGAACACCCTGCTGCACATGGACTTTCAGGAGATCCTGCTGACCGAGAAGATCCGGATCAACGTCCCCATCGTCCTGACCGGGGAAGCCACCGGCGTCAAGAACGAGGGCGGCAGCCTGGAGCAGACCCTGCATTCGATAGAGCTTTCCTGCCTGCCCACCGACATCCCGGAGAAGATCGTGGTCGACGTCTCGGGGCTTAAGCTGGGGCAGACCCTGCACATCTCAGACATCAAGCTGGAAAAGGCCGAGTTGCACGGCGCCCCCACCCAGCCGGTGGTCAGCGTACTGGCCCCCAGGGCCGAAGCCGAGCCGGTGGCCGCCGATGGCGCAACAGCCGCGGTCGCTGCAGTAGCCGAGGGTGCCCCCAAGGAGCCGGAACTGGTGGCCAAGAAAAAGAAGGAGGCCGAGGAAGAGGTTTAGGCCTGTCCCTCCCTTATGCTTTCTTCAGCTTCAGAGAAAAAAACGAACATCTGGTGTCTGGCCGGACTGGGAAACCCCGGCCGGGAATACAGCCAAACCCGCCACAACCTGGGATTCATGGTACTGGACCTGCTGGCGGAACAGCTTAAGCTCAGCTGGAAAAGGCGGGCCTTGTATTCCTGCGCCGGCGACAACAAGCGCGGGCTGTTCCTTCTAAAACCCCTGACCTTCATGAACCAAAGCGGGCTGGCCGTGGCCAAGGCCCTCAGCTATCAAAAGATCCCGGCCTCGCAACTGCTGGTGATCTGCGACGACGTCAACCTGCCTCTGGGAAAGATCCGGCTCCGGGCCAAGGGCTCCGACGGAGGGCATAACGGACTGAAGTCGATCATCAAACACTTAAGCAGCCAGGATTTCGCCAGGCTGCGGCTGGGCATGGGCCCGGTCCCCGAATCCCTGGACATGGCGGATTTCGTCCTTTCCAGTTTTGCCAAAGCGGAAAGGGCCGAGGTCGGCTTGGTGGCCGGACTGGCGGCCAAGACCGCCGCTGAAGTGGTCCGGGCCGGAGTGGAGAAGGCCATCATCAACTTAAATAAGCAAAATATATCCTAAACCAATACAAGGGAGTTTAAACAAAATTGAACGCTTACGAAACAGTCATGATCATCGATCCGGCGGTTGATGAGGCCGGAGTGGACAAACAGGTGGAAAAATACTCCGCGCTGATCAAGAACAACCAGGGAGAGATCGTCCTGGTGGAAAAATGGGGCCGCCGCAAAATGACCTACCCCATCAACAGCCGGCGGGAAGGGTTTTACGTCTGCCTCCAGTTTAATTCTCCGGCCGCCCTGCCGGCCGAGCTCAACCGCAACATCCGGCTGGACGAAAGCATCATCCGGCACCTGACCATCAAGGGCCATGTGCCCAGCGCACTGGTGGCGGCCGCCCTGGCCCCCGCTGCGCCCGAGGCGGTCCCCGAAGCCGCTCCCGAAGCTGCCGTCGTCTGATCCGGCGTCCTTTAGTTTTGTAAAATAACCTGATATATAGATTACAATCATTTAAGGATCAAGCATCATGTCAGAATTGCGTTTAGCCGATTTGAACCGTGTTTTCATGGTGGGCCGCCTCACCAAGGACCCCGAGCTCCGGCAGACCACCAATGGGACCAGCGTGGCCAATTTTACCATCGCCCTTAACCGGCGGTACAAAAGCGCCACCGGCGAATGGAAGGATGAAGCCACCTATGTGGGCGTGGTAGCCTGGCAAAAGCTGGCCGAACTCTGCAAGCAGTATCTGGCCAAGGGCCGGGCGGTGCTGGTGGAAGGAAAACTTCAGAACCGCAGCTGGGAGACCGAGGACGGGCAAAAGCGCAGCACCATAGAGATCCGGGCCGACCGGATCGAGTTTTTGGACCGGGAAGGACGGCCTTCCATCGGAGCCGGGACCCCCGGAACGGAATCCAGCCCCGAGCCGGTTCACGGCGAGGAGCCTGCCTTCAGCAAAAGCGATGACGACCTCCCCTTTTAGATCATTCAATAGAACCGTACCAATAACCGGAGCATCATTATATGACCGAGCTTAAGATACCCAATCTGAACCGGGTGCTGCTGGCCGGCCGGCTGACCCGGGACCCCGAGCTGAGATTCACCCCCAGCGGTACGGCGGTCTGCAATTTTTCCATGGCCCTCAACCGCCGTTTTAAGGACCAGGCCGGCAACTGGCAGGACGAGCCCACCTTCGTCAACGTGGTGGCCTGGCAGAGCGCGGCCGAGAACATTGGCAAGCACCTGCACAAGGGCAGCCCGGTGCTGGTGGAAGGCCGTCTGGAGAGCCGCTCCTGGGAGACCGAGACCGGTCAAAAACGGAATTCCCTGGAGGTCCGGGCCGATAACGTCAGGTTTTTGGAGCGCTTCGAATCCACCGCCGCCGCCCCCGGCCCCGAAGAACCCTCGGAATCCCCCGATATCTGAAAGAAACAATAAATATACCCTAAACCATCTTAAAGGATATTCATGAGAGAAACCAGAGAAAGACGAGACCCCAACGCTCCTCCGCGGATCATGCGCCGCAAGGAATGCAAATTCTGCCAGGACAAGTCAGAATTGATAAACTACAAGGACGACAAGAAGCTGCGTCATTTCATGACCGAGCGCGGCAAGATAGTGCCCCGCCGCATCTCCGGCAACTGCGCCAAGCACCAGCGCCTCTTGAACGACGCCATCAAAAGGGCCCGCCACCTGGCGCTGCTGCCCTTCATCTCGGAACACCGTTAATATAATCTTGCAGGAGTGAAATAATAATGAAAGTCATACTGACCCAGGATATACCTTCTTTGGGGACCAAGACCCAGGTGGTCGAGGTCAAGCCGGGCTACGCCCGCAACTACCTTCTTCCCCAGGGCAAAGCCATGCTGGCCGGGGCCGGGAACCTGAAACAGCTGGAACGGAAGATCCAGACCGAGGCCCTCAGCCTGTCCCGGAAGAAAGCGGAAGCCGAGGAGCAGGCCAAAAAGCTCAACGAGGTTTCCTGCACCGCCACCGTCCAAGCCGGCGAGGATGACAAGCTCTTCGGTTCGGTGACCGCCGCCGACATCTCCGAACTGCTGGCGGCCCAGGGCGTCAAGCTGGACAAGCGCAAACTGATCCTGGAACAGCCCATCAAGGTGCTGGGCGTCTATAACATCCCCATCAAACTTCATCCGGAAGTGGAGGCCAATATTAAACTATGGGTAGTGCGCCAATAAGCTTAAGCGGCATACTAAAGCCCGGCCAGATCAGCCTGAATCTTAAAGCCCAGAGCCGCGACGGGATATTAAAGGAACTGGTGGGCCAGACCTCGCTGAACGAAAAGGCCCAGCATATGCTGCTGGTCAATTTGAAGCAGCGGGAGGAACTGGGCTCCACCGGCATCGGCAAGGGCGTGGCCATCCCCCACTGCCGGTCACTGCTGTTGAACTCCCTGTCCCTGATAGTGGGCCGGTCCAAGAACGGCGTGGACTTTGAGGCCATCGACAAGAAGCCCTCCCGGCTGTTCTTTCTGATCATCGCCCCGCCCCACGACCCCCAGAACCAGTACCTGATAGTTTTGGGCAAGATCGCCCAGCTGGCCAAGGGGCTGACCGCCAATGACGCCCTGTTCACGGCGGATACCCCCGAAGATTTCATCCTCCGGATGGACGAACTGGAAAAGAAACTTTAAAAACGGAAGCTGATAAAATGATACACCCCCAACTGGAGTTGCTGGTAACCCTGCACGACCTGGAACTGATGATCAAGGAATCCACCGAAGAGGCCAACAAACAGGAAGCCATGGGTTTTAAGATCGAGGCCAGCCAGGAGCACCTTAACAAAGCGCTGTCCGAGGTTGAAAAACAGGTTGATCCCGAGATCCTGAACCGGTATAAAAAGCTGAAACAGAAATACGGGCGCCCGGTGGTGCCGGTCATCAACGGGGTTTGCTGCGGCTGTTACATCATGATGCCCACCTCCCAGGCCACCAATGTCAAGA
The DNA here is from genome assembly GCA_030655055.1 of bacterium. Lineage (NCBI taxonomy): Bacteria > bacterium. The sequence goes on along the minus strand of JAURWH010000223.1, from coordinate 241 downwards.
GAAACCAGACCATCACCAACTGCGGCAACTGCGGACGGTTCTTATACTGGCCGGCAGTATAGTTTTCATCGTAATATTTTAAACAAGGAGAGATACATTGGGTAACATTTGCGAGATCTGCGGCAAGGGCGTCAGCTTCGGTCATACCATCAGCCACGCCCATAACGTGGGACCCCGGCGCTGGAATCCCAACCTGCATACCGTTCACGCTTCGGTGGCCGGCAAGACCAAGAAACTTGAG
>JAURWH010000222.1 GCA_030655055.1 bacterium | reverse complement strand
GGCCGCTGATGAACTTGTTCACGGCCCAGATACTTTACCGGCTTTTCCGGGCCACCGGCCGGCCAAAAGTATTGCCCTTCAACTATACGATCAGCCTGACCTCCCGCTGCAATTACCGCTGCGCCACCTGCCGCATCTGGGAAGAGCCGGTCCCGGAACTTACCGTTGAAGATTATACGAAGATTTTCAGATCACTGGGCCGTTCTCCCTACTGGGTGACATTTTCCGGCGGAGAGCCGTTCTTAAGGGATGACCTTGAAACCATCGTAGACCTGTTCTGCCGGACCTGCCGTCCCAAGATCGTGAACATTCCCACCAATGGCAGCCTGCCTGACCGAATTCATGAAGTGGTGAAAAGGCTGGGGCAAGAGCATAAAGGGATCCGGTTCATAGTAAATGTCTCGATCGATTCGGTGGGACCAAAGCAGGATCTGATCCGGGGCAGCGCCGGCGCATATGCCAGGGCGGTAGAGGCCGTAAAATTGCTGAAAGAGGCAAATCTGCCGAATCTGACCGTAGGCATCGGGACCGTGCTCTCATCACAAAACACGGACAGTTTTGCTTATGACCGGAAAACATTATTGTCCCTGCCTGCCGATTCACTGGTGGCCGAGATCGCCGAGGAAAGAGTGGAGCTGAAAAACCAAAACATTTCCATTACCCCAACCCCGGAGCAATATAAAAGCGCGGCCGATGTTCTGATCTCCGAAATGGCTGAAAACAGGAAAAGGGGGGCGGCCGGGCTGGTGCAGGCCTTCAGAAAACATTACTACCGGTATGTATACAATATCCTGACGGGGTCTCCGGGACTTAAGTGCTATGCCGGAACCGCCTCGGTCCAGATCATGCCGGACGGAAAAGTGTGGGCCTGCTGTATCAAAGGGGATGAGATGGGGTCACTCAATGATTTTGATCATGATTTCAAAAAATTGTGGCGTTCCCCCCAGGCGGATGCCGTCCGCAGATCGATCAAAGACCGGGCCTGCTCCTGCCCCCTGGCCAACGCAGCCTATACCAATATGATGCTGGATCTCAGGACTTCTATGAGAGTGCTCCGAGACCTGTTATTTTGAACTTAAAATTAAAATTACTTTTATGCTGAAAATAGTTAAAAACATCACGGCCATGTTCATCTGGTGGTTGTGCTATATTCCCCTCAATGCCTTGATACTGCTGATATTCGTAAAACATACGCTGTCCGGGAAAAAAGCGATCGAAATCAACCAACAAAATTATTTGAACGATGACCAGCGCATCCTGGCGCTGGTGGAACGAAACCTGGCCGGATGCGATCCGGAAAACGAGGATGAAGGGTTCGGCACCAGGTTCGAACGGCAGATGATGGCGGAGCTTCTAAAACAGCTGGCTAAAAAATATCAATTGACCAGTGTACTGGAATCCCCGGCCGACGGAGTGACCGGAGTGCCGGGGGCCAACAGCCTGCCGTTGGCGGCAATGGTTCAAAGACCGGTATTACTGGCCAACCCCTCGGAGCTGCTGTTGCAGCAAGCCCAAAAAACCTGGGAGAAACGAGGGCTCTTGGACTTGGCAAAATTCCTGAAAAACAGTCTGACCAGCCTGCCAATCCAAAAAGGGGAATACGACCTGGTCTGGAGTTTTTGCATGCTGGAAAGACTGAACGATCCGGGCGCCTACTTAAAGGAGACATCCAGGGTCTCCGGCAAAATAGTATTGATGGTAACCTTGAACTATAAAAATCACGGCACCTGGCTGCACCGGGTTTACCACCGGATAAAAGGGATGGAGTGGGATCACGGCAATTTCGCCATGATGGGGCATAAGGGCATAGTTGATGCCTTTAACCAGGCCGGGCTGAAGGTGCTGGAAAAAGGGGCGGTGGATGTTCCGCCTTCCTGGGATACCTGGGATATGCCGTTGGGCAGCGATATTGGGAAAATTACGGCTATTTTCGGGAAAAAATGGGAATGGAAAATGGCAGCGGCCGATCAAAAACCAGGACTGCTGTTGAATATCTTCGGGTGGGTCGAAAACAACCTTCCGGATTGGTTTAAAACCCAGCAGGCTCATCATCTCTATGTCATCGGCAAAGCCCAAAGCCTTTGACACTAACCCAAGCCAAGGTGCGGTTTTATCTTGACAAACGGACCTTAAAATAGTATACTTAAAGTCTATATAAAAGGAAACAATATGTCTAAAAAAGAATTTAAAAACAAGATCAAGGCCGCCCCGGAAAAAACAGTGGTGGTGCCGGAAACTCCGCTGGGATTTAACCGCAAGAACTATATTCTGTTCGGAACCGGTCTGGTTCTGATAATCTTGGGGTTTTTGTTCCTGACCAGCCCGGTTTTCGGCGGGGGATTCCCTTTTGTGCATCCTTTTAAGGGCGGCGTGGACGGCTGGCTGACCATGAATCTGGCTCCGGTAATGCTGGTGCTGGGCTATTGTGTGGTAATACCGGCGGCCATCATCGTCAAATAACCGGGCGGGATAAAATATTTTAAACCACGGTCTAAGCGGATGCAGTAAAAATCTGCAAGGCTACTGTCCGTGGTTTATTGTTGCCCCGGGTAAAGGCATAATTCTTAAAGTCAAGCTTAATTATAGGCCCCGGCCGGTCCGGGCCATAGGAAGCCATTGAAACTAAAAAAAGTACGCCTGGGCGTCAACATAGACCATGTGGCCACCTTAAGGCAGGTCAGGCAGGCCTGCCAGCCTGACCCGGTGGCCGCTGCCGGGCTGGCCGAAAAGGCCGGGGCCGACGGGATCACCGTTCATTTGCGGTCGGACCGGAGACATATTCAGGACCGGGACGTATTAGTGCTTTCCAAAACTGTCAAGACCCATCTTAACATAGAGATGGCGGCCACCGGACCGATGATGGCCATGGCCGCAAAGATAAAACCGGACGCCGTCTGCCTGGTCCCGGAAAACCCCGATGAAATAACCACCGAGGGAGGCCTGGACCTGGTGAAAGCCCGGGGACGGGTGGCGCTGGCGGTCAAAGAGCTGAACCAGGCCGGCATCCGGTCAACCCTGTTCATCGAGCCGGATGAAATGCAGATCAGAACGGCTTTAAAACTGGGGGCTCACGCGGTGGAATTGAATACCAATGCCTATTCCCTGGCCTGGGAGGCAGCTCCGGGGAACAACCGTAAAACGGCATTTCAGCTGGACCGGCTGGCCAAGGCAGCCAGGCTGGCCTCTGAATTGGGGATGGAGGTCCACGCCGGGCACGGGTTGAATTATTTGAATGTAAGGCCGGTGGTGAATATCCCCCAGATCACGGAGTTGAACATCGGGCACTCGATAATCGCCGAAGCAGTGCTGGCGGGACTTCCCAAGGCAGTACGCCGCATGGTCAAGCTGCTGAAACGCTGAACCACAAATCACATCGGACAGGGCATAGTTTGAATAACCGGCAGATCATCAAACATTTTACCGGCAAGAAGATCGCGGTGCTGATGGGCGGAAGGTCGGGGGAGCGCGAGGTTTCGCTGCGTTCCGGCCGGAACGTGCTGGAAGCCCTTAAACGCCAGGGCTTGCTGGCAGTGGGCATCGACGCCGGGCTGGACCTGGGAACGGAGCTGAGAAGCAAGAAGATCGACGCCGCCTTTGTGATCCTGCACGGCCGGTACGGCGAGGATGGCACGGTCCAGGGCCTGCTGGAGATGATGGACATTCCCTACACCGGATCAGGGGTGCTGGCTTCGGCCCTGGCCATGAACAAGGTCTTTTCCAAGAAGATATTCACCGAACAGGGGATACCCACCCCGGAATACTGCTGGGCCGGACCGCTGCAGGACCCCAAAACGGCGGCCCATGAAGCGGTGGATGACCTGGAACTGCCGCTGGTGATCAAGCCGGTGGATGAAGGCTCTTCCCTGGGTGTTTCCATAGCCAAGAACCAGGAACAGGCGGTAAAGTCATTCATCCAGATCCACAAAAATTACGGCCAGGTGATGGCCGAGCGCTTCATCCAGGGGATGAACGTCACAGTGGGCATTTTAGGCTGCGGCGCCAAAGCCAGGGCTTTGCCGGTGCTGGAATTGGTGCCCAAGAATGAATTCTACGACTATCAGGCCAAATATACCGGCGGCCTGACCGAGTTCCACGTACCGGCCCGCCTGCCGGGCAGCATATACGCCAAGGTACAGCAGGTGACCCTGCAGGCACACCAGGCCCTGGGCTGCCACGGCTGGTCCCGGGTGGACGCCATTGTGGACCGGTCGGGAACAGTCTACGTGCTGGAGGTCAATACCAATCCCGGCATGACCGACCTTTCGGATATGCCGGCCGAGGCCAAGGCCGAGGGAATGGAATACGACCAGCTGGTGCTGGAGATACTGGACAGCTCCCGGAAACGTTAGATAAAAAACTGCAATTTATTTTTTAATTAAGGAGATATACCATGCCAGTCCCCAAGAGAAGACACTCAAATTCCCGCACCAACAAACGCCGTGCCAATTGGAAGTTAGTGCAACCCAATTTGGTCAATTGTTCCCATTGCCATCAGCCCCGCTTACCGCACCGGGCCTGTCCCAATTGCGGATATTATGGCGGTCGGGAAATCGTTGCCATCAAACAAGTATAAGTAGTATTCTAAACTGTTACTTCAATAAAAATGCCGCCTAAACCCATCAAAAAAAAGAACTCCAAAAGCTCTGATCTTACCAGCGGAGCAGCCATGGCCCAGATCCCGACCGGAACTGAAGTAGTGACGGTGGTGGTCGATGCCATGGGCGGAGATCACGGTCCGTCTCCCATCATAGAGGGAGCCATCCAGGCCGCCAAATTAGCCAAGGGGCGCTACAAGGTGATACTGGTGGGCGACGAGGTGGCCATTAAGACCGAATTGGCCCAGGGGGTGGGTGAAGACAAGTATGAAGAGGAAGACCTGAAAAAGTACGGGGTGGAGGTGGTGCACGCTTCCCAGGCCGTGGAGATGCACGAGTCCCCGACCGATGCCCTGCGCCGCAAGCGTGATTCCTCCATCCTGGTGGGGTTAAGGCTGCAAAAGGACAAGAAGGCCCAGGCCTTCATCTCCACCGGCAACACCGGGGCGGTGATGGCGGCTTCGCTGTTTGAATTGGGAAGGCTGAAGGGGGTGGCCCGTCCGGCCATAGCCAGTTTCATGCCCACCGAGCACGGCGGCTGCATCATGATAGACGTGGGGGCCAACATGGACTGCAAACCCCACCATCTTCTTCAGTTCGCCTTTATGGGTTCTTCCTATGCCCAATATGTCTTTGAACGCAACAATCCCAAGGTGGGGCTGTTGTCGGTGGGCGAGGAAAAATCCAAGGGAAGCGAGAACATCTTAAAGGCCCACGAACTGCTGTCGGCCAGCAAACTTAACTTCATAGGCAACATCGAAGGCAAGGACATCCTGCGGGGCACGGCCGACGTGGTGGTCTGTGACGGGTTCATCGGCAACATCATCCTTAAGTTCGCCGAGAGCGTGGTAAGGATGTTCTATGGCTCCATCAAGCGGTACATTCACACCAGTATCCTGGCCAAGTTGGGTGCTTTGTTGCTGAAGCCAGCCTTAAAAAGATTTGCCCAAGACCTTGATTACGAGGAATATGGCGGGGCTCCGCTTTTGGGTGTCAACGGAGTCTGCATCATCTGCCACGGACGTTCCAGCGCCAAAGCCATCAAGAATGCCATATTGGTCGCCACCCGCTGCGTTACCCACCGGGTGAACGGCCATATTCAGGAGCAGCTGGAATCCCTAAACACGGAGGAATTAGAAAAATGAAACGGATAGCCATTTTGGGAACAGGTTCGTACGTTCCCGAAAAGATACTGACCAACGCCGACCTGGAGAAGATGGTCGAGACCACCGATGAGTGGATAACCCAGCGCAGCGGAATCAAAGAACGCCATGTCTCCGACGAGAAGACCCCGACCTCCAAGCTGTCGTTGGAAGCCGCCAAAAAGGCGCTGGAAGCTTCCGGGGTTAAACCGGAGGAACTGGATTTCATCCTGATCGGGACGGTCACTCCGGACATGATGTTTCCCTCCACCGCCTGTCTGGTTCAGGCGGCGCTGGGGGCCAAGAACGCCGCGGCCTTCGATATTTCCGCCGGCTGCACCGGGTTCATCTACGGCCTGGAGCTGGCCCGCTCGCTGATTGTGGCCGACCCCAGGCGCAAGGTGCTGGTGATAGGGGCGGAGGAGCTGACCAAGATCACCGACTGGACCGACCGCGGCACCTGCGTGCTGTTCGGGGACGGGGCCGGGGCGGCGGTGCTGGGCGAGGTGGAAGATGACCGGGGGATACTGTCCACCTATCTGGGCGCCGATGGCAACCTGGGCGACCTGATCTTCCAGCCGGGCGGCGGCAGCCTGAACCCGGCCAGCCATAAGACGGTGGACGAGAAGATGCATTTTGTGAAGATGGCGGGTAACAAGGTGTTTCCCCATGCCGTCCGGAACATGCTGGACGCCTCGACCAAGGCTTTGGCCAGCGCAGGGGTTTCCAAGGAACAATTGAATCTGCTGATCCCGCACCAGGCCAACATCCGGATCATAGAAGCCATTGCCGAGCGGCTGGGGGCCGGGAACGAGAAGATATACATCAACATCCAGAAATACGGCAATACTTCGGCGGCTTCCATTCCCATCGCATTGGACGAGGCGGTGCGGAACGGAAAGATCAAGAAAGGCGACCTGATAATGCTGGTGGCCTTCGGGGCCGGCCTGACCTGGGGGGCGGTGCTGATACGCTGGTAACTGCTGAAGGCAGAAAACAAAATCAGAAGGCAAAAAACGCCACCGCCTAGGCGGGGTGCCACCAGCAGCGGCAAAGGCAGAAAAGGGCTTTTGGTTATTGAGGGGCAACTATGCTGGGCAAATGATGGAATCAAAGTATATTTGTTTTAAGCGTAAACATTAGAAAACCCGTGTTCCATTTCCAAAAAACAAGAGGTAAAAATGTCCAAGATCGCTTTCATCTTTCCCGGCCAGGGCGCCCAGTACGTGGGCATGGGCAAGGACCTGTTCGACAATCACCCGCTGGCCAGGGAAACCTACGAAAAGGCCAACGAGGCCCTGAAATTCGACATCACCAAGATCTGCTTTGAGAGCACGCCCGGCGAGCTGCGGATGACCCACAACGCCCAGCCGGCTATCCTTATACATTCCATCGCCGCCTTCCGCCTGCTGCAGAAGGAGGGCATCAAGTTCGACTATACCGCCGGGCACAGCCTGGGCGAATATTCCGCCCTGGTGGCGGCCGGGGCCATTGCCTTTGAGGACGCCGTGCGCCTGGTGCGCATCCGCGGCTCGCTGATGGCCATCTCCGGCGACATCCAGCCCGGCACCATGGCGGCCATCCTGGGGCTGGATCCCAGGGATGTGGAGCAGATCTGCCACCAGGCCCGGGAAGCGGGCATCGTGGAAGCCGCCAACTTCAATTCCTCCGAGCAGACTGTGATCTCGGGCGAGGTCAAGGCGGTGGAGAAGGCCATGGAGCTGGCCAAGGCCAAAGGGGCCAAGCGGGCGGTGCAGCTGGAGGTCTCCGGCGCCTTCCACTCGGAGCTGATGGACATCGCCCAGTACGGCATGAGAAGGGCTTTGAACCAGGTCTCCTTCAAGGAACCGGCCTGCCCGGTGATCGCCAATGTCTCGGCCGAACCGGTGCACAGCCCGGCCACCATCAAGGAGCTTTTGATAGAACAGGTAAAAAAGCCGGTGCGCTGGGAGGAGTCGGTCAAGAAGATGGCCTCGTTGGGCGTAAGTACCATGGTGGAATGCGGCCCGGGCCGGGTGCTTAAGGGTTTGATCAAGAGAATTGCGCCGGAGATC
>JAURWH010000221.1 GCA_030655055.1 bacterium | reverse complement strand
ATCGGCCACCGCCGCCGTCATTATCAGCGCCTTGTTCAGCGGCAGATTTTTCTTGACCGCCTGGGACATTTGTTCCGCCGTTCTCACCTTCACCACCTTCCCAACGCCGGGCAGCTTCAGATCGGCCGGTCCGGTGATCAGGGTGACTTTGGCCCCCCGGGCGGCAGCTTCTTCGGCCAGGGCGTAGCCCATCCGGCCGGAGGAACGGTTGGTGATGGTCCGGACCGGGTCTATGTCCTCCTCGGTCCGGCCGGCGGTGATCAGGATGGGAACCCCGGCCAGCTGTTGGTTGGGATACAGCGCCTCCTCAATGGCCTTTTCTATTGCCTCCAGCGGGGCCAGCCGCCCCTTGCCGGTGTCCCCGCAGGCCAGGCGGCCGCTCTCCGGCTCGATGATCTTCCAGCCGAAAGCTTTCAGTTTTTTAAGGTTCTCCTGCACCGCTTGGGCCTGCCACATGTTGACGTTCATGGCCGGAGCTATCAGGATGGGAGAAGTGGCGGCCATGGCCACGGTGGTCAGAAGGTCGTCGGCGATGCCGTGGGCGGCCTTGCCCAGAAAATTGGCGGTGGCCGGGGCTATCACCACCAGGTCGGCCCACTGAGCCAGCGAGATGTGCTCTATCTGCTGGGGCTTGTGTTTGGGGAAAAGTTCCAGGGCCACCGGGTTTCCGGTCAGCGACTCGAACGAGGCCGGCCCCACCAGCTGGCAGGCCGACCTGGTCATCACTGCGGTCACCTGGTGCCCTTTTTTGCGCAGCCGGCTGGCCAGGTCCAGCGCCTTGTAGGCCGCTATGCTGCCGGTAACGCCCAAAAGTATTTTTTTGCCGGAGCTCATGTATGCTGGAAGATCACCTGTCCGTCGCGCATCCGTTCCAGGGCCATGGTGATCGGCTTGATCTCCATCTCCTGGGATGACATCCGGCGCATTTCGTGCAGGCGCCTGGCTTCGCGGGCCGCCACCAGCACCGCGATGTATTTGTTCTCCAGCCCCTTGGAGATCTCGTCGATCGGTATGAAACCCATGGTTGTCCCTCCGTTTATATGTTTGCTATTAATTTGCTTTCTGATGTTAGTTGAAGTCAGCGTGCAATCTGACCGTACTGGGGAAAAAATATTCGGTATCAATCATGTTAATCCTGTCTGCCCCGGTAAAAAGAAATCACTTTATCACGTTGACCACTTCGTCCCGGTTGTAGCGGATCAGCTTGCAACGCTCGGCTTCGATGATGGCGGTCACGGTTTTCACCGTCTGCTCGAACTTGTCGTTGATCAGCCAGTATTCAAAATCCCCGATCTCCTGCATCTCCAGCTTGGCCCGGTTCAGCCGCTTGTTTATCACTTCCTCGGGGTCGGTGGCCCGGCCCTTCAAGCGGATCTTCAGTTCCTCAAAGGTCGGCGGCAGCACGAAGATGGTGACCGCCTGGGGATAGAGCTTCTTGATGGCCCGGGCCCCCACCGTGTCGATGTCCATGATCACGTCCTGGCCGGCGTTCAGCTTGTCGTCGATCTGCTTGCGGGGGGTGCCGTAGTAATTCTCGTGGACCATGGCCCATTCCAGCAGCCGGCCCTCCTCCAGCATCTGCTCAAATTCCTTGGCCGGGACGAAATGGTAATCCTGGCCGTCCCTTTCGCCCGCCCGGGGCGGCCGGGAGGTGACAGAGATGGAATAGTATATCTCGGGATGCAGGGTCACAATGCCCCGGCAGAGCGAGGTCTTGCCGGCCCCGGAGGGGGCCGAGAGGATGATGGGAAAGCCTTTGCGGTCGGGATAGATCATGTCAAGATGTGCTCATATTGTTAATGTGAAATATTTTCCATCCGCAGATTTTACAGATTTTCACAGATTTTTATATATGATTTGGATTGTCCGAGAATGAAAATGGTAATTATAATCTGCGTTAATCTGTGGATAGGAATAGAGCTAATCTCTGTCCTATTGTATCAGCAGGCGCTTGGCCAGCTCCCCGGCCGAAGCGCAGATGGCCGTCAGGTCAACTCCCTGGTCCTGATCAACCCTTAACTGCTGGCCGGTGGCCGGGTCCACCAGGATGACCTTGACATAATAACCGGCCCCGGTCCTGTCGATCTGGCCCACCAGCATTTGTTTGACGTTCAAAGCCTGCCCCAGCTGGGCGGCGCAGACCGGCTCCAGACAATAGGTCTGGGCCAGGTTCTTCCGGGCCAGCAGTTCCTGCATCCGGTCCTTGGGGGTGATGCTGAAGCGGCCGGTCTTGGCCATCTCGGCCCTCAGGAAATCGGCGTAGACCAGGGCATCCTGCCAGGAGGCGTTGGGCCCCTGGTAGATGTTGACCGCGCATTTTATCTGAGAAGTGTCGCCGACGGCAGCCAGCGGCGCGCCCTCGGTGGTCACCTGTCCCAGCCTGGCTCCGGGCTTTGGCTGTTCAACCGGTTTGGCGGTCTCGGTTTGTTGTGCTTTTTTGCCGGATTTGGATAGGAAGCCCAGATCCACTCTCAAACCGGCGCTCAGGGCAATGGTCTCCCAGGGTTTATATGTGCCGCCATCGCTCAGGTTCTGAACCTTAAGCAGGCCGTTGGCCAGGTTCATCCTGGTTGCCAGCATCACCTCGCCCACATAGACCGGCATCCGCAGGCCCACCCCGGCCAGCACCATGGGCGGGGTGCTGTAGATCTTCTTTTCATCCAGGGCCACGTACTGCCAGCGCCCGGCCAGCCCGATGCTCAGGGTGGCCTTCTTGATGGACAGCGAGGTCCCGGCCGAGGTGTAGGCGTTGCCCAGCATCGGCCACTGGCCATTCATGATGTCGGTGCCGCCATTGATCCCCAGCCGGAATCCCCAGAACTTCAGTCCCAGCGAAGCCTTGACCGACAGTATTCCCGGGAAGTCGATGCCGCCTTCCTGGGCCCCGGATTTGTGTTTGAATTCTATCCCGCCCAAATAAAGTTTGGCGGTACCATGCAGACCTAATGTATCATAAAATAGTGAATCAACATTGACCGAATCCAGCCGGGGCTCTCCGTAAGGAATGTAGGCATTGTTG
>JAURWH010000220.1 GCA_030655055.1 bacterium | reverse complement strand
AGCAGTTCCACGGCCTGGACCGAAGCCTGTGGCTTGACCTCCACCCACAGCTGGTCGGGAATAGGCTCGGTGTGGGCGATGAATCCGGTGCCCAGCTTGGCCTTTAGTAAAGAGAGGATTTCCTGTTTGGTCATATTTCCTAAAAGTTTAAAAGGTTTCAAATGCGGTAAAAGTATAAATGTCAGACTGTATTATTGAGATAAGTTTGAATCCGTGGAAATCCGTGTGCCGGTAATTGTTTTCGTCGCCTAAAAAATCATGTAAATCCTGTCGACGGTACCTACCTCACCAAAAACATCACCAGCATGGCCGCCGCCGCCCCGATCACCATCCACAGCAGATACCACTGGGGGAAGCCGCTGTGCGTTCCGGCGAAGATCTCCAGCGCCTTGTGGCCCAAAAAGGCCAGCGGCCGGTACAGCCAGCTGTCCACGTCCAGCAGATATTTGATCTTGAACGGCCTTTTGAACTTGATGGTCGGCCACTTGGGATAGACGCCCTCCTGGGTATACTTGCCGATCCGGATGTTGAAATTCTGTTTGAAGGTCTTGAAATAGCTGTAAGAGGAATAGCGCACCGAGGCCGGTGACTGCCGCTCGCCCGAGTACCAGAGCTCAGAGACCACCCTGCGCTTGGCTCCGCCCGACCACCAGAACAGCACGGCGATCAAAGCCAGCCCGGTTAGTATGATCAGCAGGAACAGGGGATTGTAGAAGCCCACCAGCCCCTCGCCGAAATTAAGACGGAGGCCGAGGTTGACGGTGTGGAACAGCGAAGAGAACTGCGGCCAGTAATCCGGGGTCAAAAGCCCGGAAGCGGCAGTGTACAGGCCCCGGACGATGAACCCCGCCAGCACGCCTTCCAGGATAACCACCGCCGCCAGGATGGCCTGGGCCCAGATCATGGAGCGGGGCACGTCGCTGTTTACCTGGTCGTTGTTGGGCAGGCGCTGGCCCAGAAAGGCCAGACCGATGTACTTGATCATCACGCTGGCCAGGGTCAAAAGGCTGGTGAACAGCGCGATCAGTCCGCACAGCAGCAGGATCGGCGTGTTGAACCCGGCGTTGATGGTGGACTGGTAGATCAGCCACTTGCTGGCGAAGCCGTTGAAGGGCGGGATGCCGGAGATGCCCATGGCGGCGATCAGGGCCACGGCCGCGGTCCAGGGCATGTATTTGGCCAGGCCCCCCATCTTGTCCAGGTCGCGGTGGCCGGTCTTGTATTGGAGCGAGCCGGCCGTCAGGAACAGCAGGGACTTGAAGGCGGCGTGGTTTATCAAATGGAATAGCCCGGCCACTATGGCAATGGCCGCCAAAGCCGGAGAGATCCGGGTCAGCATCAGCCCGGCTCCCAGAGCCAGCATGATGTAACCGTTCTGGCCGATGGAATGGAAGGCCAGCACCCGTTTGGCGTCGTGCTGGAACATGGCGGTCATGGTGCCGATGAACAGCGAGACCGTGCCGAAGATCACGAAGATGTAGCCCCAGGTATGGGAGAACTCCGAAACCGGCAGCATCCCCAAAAAGACCCGCAGGATCCCGTAGATTCCCATCTTGATCATCACCCCGGAAAGGATGGCGCTGACCGGGGCCGGGGCCGCCGGGTGGGCGTCGGGCAGCCAGTCGCCGAAGGGAAAGACGCCGGCCTTGGTGGCGAAGCCCACGAAGAACAATAATAAGATTGTGTGCAGCAGGGCTGGGTTCTCGGTGCTTAAAAGGGCCATCACCGGGCGCAGGGCCTCAAAGTCGAAGGACTGCGAATAGTGGTACAGCGTGTTGGCGGCGATGATGATGCCGGCGGTGCCGATGTGGGTCATCAGGAAATACTTGAAGCCGGCGTTGACGCTTTGCCTGTTGCCCCATTCAAAGACCACTAATCCATAAGAGGTCAGGGTCATGAATTCCCAGAAGACGATGAAGAAGAACAGGTCGCGCACCACCACCACCCCGTACATCCCCAATAGGAACAGCAGGAACAGCGGGTAGTAGCGGGCCAGCGATTCCTTGTAGTGCTTGATGTACTGCACCGAGTACAGCCCGGCCGCCCAGGAGACGATGGTGATGGCCAGCAGGAATATGGCCGACAGCGCGTCCACCTTAAGCAGGAAGGCCGCCCCCAGCCCCGCCACCGAGAACAGCGGCTTGTCCAGGCTGAAGGTCCCGTTGGCCAGCACCTGGACGGCCACGTAGCCGAACCCGCCCGCCGCCAGGGTCTGGAAGAAGAGCGAGACCCAGCCGATGGTGCGCCGGGAGTAGGGCATGGCCAGGGTCACGGCCGCGCCGGCCAGCAGCCAGCCCATGGAAAGGAGTATGATGAATTGAAGGCTCATATGTTTATCTGAAATTACGAATTATTGATTACGAATTACTCAATACCATCCCCTCTCCTGCCAGGGGAGGGTTAGGGAGGGGTTTTACCGGATCAGCTTCACCAGCGGCAGCCCCACCAGCGGGGCGATCACGGTCAGCACCATAAGCACTATCAAAATGACCTTGGTGTTCATGGGCAGTTTAAGGGCCTGGTTCACCCGGGGCGAGGCCTCACCAAAGAACACCTTGTGGGCGATGAAGAAATACCAGGCAAAGGCGATGATGATCTCGGCCACGAAGGGGATGATCAGGAAGACGGCCGTCTTGCCGCCCATCTCTATCACGCCTTCCATCAGAAAAAGTTTTGACCAGTAGCAGGACAGCGGCGCGATGCCGGTGACGCCCAAAGTTCCCACGATGAAGGCGATGGAGGTCAGCGGCATGGTCTTGGTCAGGCCGCCCAGCTCGTCCATGTTGCGGGTGCCGGTGGCATAGGCGATGTTCCCCACGCAGATGAACAGCAGGGCCTTGGCCGGGGCGTGGCAGATGATGTGGAGGATGGCGCCCTGGTAGCCGTAGTAGCTGCCCATCACCCCCAGCCCTATTCCCAGGAAGATGTATCCCAAATGGGCGATGGTGGAATAGGCCAGGAACTTTTTAAGGTCGGTCTGGAAGAAGAACAGAAACAGCGCAGCCAGCATGGTGAACACCGCAAACACCGCGACCAAAAGGCCCAGCCCGTAGGAGAATCCCACGGTGGAGATGGCCACCCGGGCCATCAGATATACTCCGGCCTTGACCATGGCGGCCGCGTGCAGGTAGCAGGAGACCGGGGTGGGCGCGGCCATGGCGTTGGGCAGCCAGGCGAAGAAGACTATTTGGGAGGACTTGGCCCAGGCCGCTATCAGGAACAGGATGAAGACCGCTGTCTTCAGCTGGGGAGTTAAAAGATTGATGGCGTCGAAGCCGAAGCTACCGGTGTTGACGAAGATCACGATCAAAGCGATCAGGAAGAAGATGCCCCCGAAGAAGGTCTTGATCAGGGCTTCGAACCCGGCCTCCAGGGATTCGTTATTATGATAGTAGGAGATCAGGGCCCAGGAGCAGATGGTGGTCAGCTCCCAGAATATGAACATCTGGAGAAAGTTGGGGGACAGGGCCACCCCCACCATGGCGCCCACGAACAGCAGGTGCCACAGGTAAAAGCGCCGCTTGCCGCCCTCTATTGGATGATACCGGTTCTGGGGCGTCAGGTAGTCCCGGGCGTAGAAGGTCACCGCCAGCCCGATGATGGTGGTCACCAGCAGCAGGACTATGGACAGCGGATCCAAATGCAGACCCATCACTTCAGTGCCCTCTGGCAGCCAAGGCCACCAAGGCAGGACATTGGAATGGACGCTTTTGCCCAGCCCCAGGAACACCGCCCACAGCGAGGCTGCGGTCACCAGGCTGACTATGACGGCGGCGAAGCTATCCTGCCTCTTCTCCGGCAGCCATTGCGAGATCAGCGCCCCGGCAAAGGGCAGCAATAGCATGGTGAATAATAAAATTGGTAACAGCATATATTTTTTATCTTTGATATTTTATATTTTATTTACTCTCATCACCCCTCGTCCGGGTCATTCTGAGAACGGCATCATGTTATGCAAACCGAAGAATCGCTCTTGTTAGGCCATTGTTAGAATATTGACCAAACTGTCTATGGTCTTCCTTATCTCCGGGCTCAACTCTTTTCCAAACTCTATTCCCTTGGGCTGGACCCCCAGCAGCATCACCTCGGTGTTGGGGCTTTGCTCCCGGAAGAACTTGATAAACATCAAAAGCGGCAGGTTGTGGGTGGAGATGGCTATCTTCTGCCCCAGCGATTCCGGCGGCATCAGAGCCGCTTCCCCGGGCAGGCCGCCCAGGGCCACCGCGTCGGCGATCAGCAGTTTGTCCGGGGCCAATTGGACCGCTTGGTCCAAAAAGGCTTCCGGGATCTCCTCGGCGTCCAAAAGGTTTATCATTGTCTTGCCGTGAAGCCCTGCGATCAGCGCCGGGCCGAACCCGTCATCGCCCCGCAACGGATTCCCCACCCCGAGGATCAGGGAGTTTTGGTTCAACGAACGGAGATATTCGATCAGATCGAGCATTACAGCCCTTCCTGAGCATACACTGAGGGATCAACCTCCGGCTCATTGTACATTGTTCATTGTTCCCTGTTTAGAACGCCTCTTCGGCCAGCCCCTTGATCTCGGTATAATCGAACACCGGCCCGTCGGTACAGACGTACTTGTTCCCGATGCAGCAGTGCCCGCATTTCCCCACTCCGCACTTCATATAACGCTCCAAGGTTGACAATATCTGCTTCTCCGGCAGTCCCAGCTTCAGCAGTTCGATGATCACGAACTTGATCATGATGGGCGGGCCGCAGGTATAGACCACGGTGTTGGGGATGTCCAGCTTTAGTTTGGGGAACAAAGTGGTGACCACCCCCACGTTGCCGGTCCAGTCCTGGTCGGCCACGTCCACCGTCTGGATCAGCTTGAGGTCGGTCTTCTTTTCCCAGTCGCTTAGCTGATATTTGTAGACCCGGTCGGCCGGCGTCCTGGCGCCGTAGAGGATGGTGAACTCCCGGTAGTCGGCCCGGTTGTTGAAGATGTGGTCTATCATGGAGCGCAGCGGCGGCAGCCCGATGCCGCCCCCGATCACCAGAATGTCCTTGCCCTTGGAATCTATCTTGTCCAGAAAACTGTTGCCCAGCGGGCCTTTGATGCCGATCTCGTCGCCCTTCGAAAGGACGGCCAGGGCGTTGGTCACCTTGCCGCAGGCCCGCACGGTGAAGGTCATCACCCCCGGCTCTTTGGGCGAAGTGGTCAGCCCGAAGGGGGCCTCGCCGGCCCCGAACACCGAGGCCTCCACGAACTGGCCGGGCCGGGAGACGAACAGCCTGGCCTCGTCCTTGTTCTTTATCCTGACATCGTAGGTCCGGGTGTCGCCGGTCTCCTGCTTGATGTCGGTGATCTCGGAAATGTATGGTAGGTAGATATTGGGGTTCATAGGCTCTTACTTTTGGTTTTGCCCACTAAATACACGAAAAAATAAATTTTCTGCTCAGCGGGATTTTTATTTAAAGGATAAACCTTTCGTTTTCCATCCTGGGGTGGTGGCCAAAATTTACCAGCAAGCCCAATTTAAAACCGGTGGCGTTAAGGTAATTCAACATTTGTGACCTGTGCTCATCAATGAGCTTTTCTACTGCTTTAATCTCCACCACTACTTTGCCGTAACAAACAAAGTCCGGCTTATACTTTTGCTTTAATGTTCTATCCAGATATTTTAAGGCAAGTTCTTTCTGCGGCTCAAAAGGAATTTTTTGTCTTTCAAATTCAATCTCCAGGCATTCCTGATAAACTGGTTCTAAAAACCCACTCCCCATATTTTTATATACATTGAAACATGCGCCTACTATAGCATAACTCTCATCTTTATATAATAATTCTACCTTCATCTACTTCCGTAATTAATCAACTCATTATGAAAATTAATATTTCGTCCCTTTTCGTGGGCTTTAGTGGGCAGGCCCCCAGTCGAAACAATGAAATATTTTCGCCCTTTTTCGTGGGTTTTAGTGGGCAGCCCCCCAGTCGAAACAATGAATTATTTTCGCCCTTTTTCGTGGGTTTTAGTGGGCAGCCCCGGTCACTCGACCTTCCTCATCCAGCGCACCACGGTGGCCATGTCCACCTCGCCGGGGCAGGTGACCACGCAGCGGCCGCAGCCCACGCAGCCGATCACCGGGTTCTTTTCCAGATAGTCCATGGACAGCTTGTGGTAGAACCAGCGCTTCCGGCGGTCGGCCCTTGAGGCCCGGGGGTTGTGGCCCGAGACCTCGCGGGTGAACCCGGCAAAGTCGCAGGTGTCCCAGGCCCGGTAGCGCAGGCCCTCGGTATCGGACTCCATCTTGTCGTCCACGTCAAAGCAGCTGCACATGGGGCAGACGTAGATGCATCCGCCGCAGCCGATGCAGTAACCGGCCACCTTCTCCCAGAATTTCTGGTCCACCTTGCCGCCGTCCAGCTTGCGCATGGCCTTGGCGAAGAAACTTACCGGCTGCTGGAAGGTCTTCTCGGCCTCCGTTTCCAGCTTCCGGCGGAGCTTGACGTCGTTCTCGTTCCCGGTCCCGAACAGGGTCTTGAATTCCTTGACGAACTCCTGGCCCTTGGGGCTCCCCACCTCAACCAGATAATAGGTTCCCAGGTCGGTCAGTTGTATGTCGTAGCCCTTGGAGAGGAACGGCCCGGAGTCGGTGCAGACGCAGAAGCACTTGGGCCCGGCCTGGTTGCAGGCCAGGGTGACGAACACCGCCCGCTCCCGCCTCTTTTCGTACAGCGGGTCAGGCAATGGATCTCCCGATTTCCAGCCGGGGCCGGACTTGGCGCCCTGCCCGAAGAAGCTGTCGAAATAGTTGACCGCCGACATGTCGCAGGGCCTTATCCCCCAGATCACCGCCCGGGGCTGGTCGGATTCCGTTTCCAAAGTGGTGCCGTTCTTGCCCTTCTTGAAACGGAACAGCTCCTCCAGCTGCGGGAACACATAGCGCTTGGCCCCCAGGAATCCGTTGACGTATTCGGGGGCTATCTGCTTGGCCGAGTCGATCTGCGATAAAAAGGTGTCGCCGCCCTCGCCCTTCACCGGAGCCCAGACCTCGTTCCGGGACTTCAGCAGTTTGGCGATCAGCTCCGGCACCTGGGCCTTGGCCAGAGAATAAACCGTCTTTTCCGGCATATTTTTATTGCCTTAAGTATGATTGAAATGATTGCGTATAATGGGACAATGGCCCCTTATACCCGGGGTCACAAGATAACCGTTGACCGTTCGGGTATATTCGGGGCACAGAAAGTGAATTATTTCACAAAGAGCATAAAAAGTCAAGGGTTTTGCCAAAAAATATAACCCAAATTTTAATTGACAACCGGAGCCATTAGGCTGTAAAATTCAGGATATGCAGACTTTATTGATGATCCTGGTATCCGCCGCCCCGGCCGGGGCTTTGCTCTATCTCTTCTGGCGGGCGCGCTTCGGGCCTCCGGCCAACGGTTCCATTCCCATCCTGGCCTATCATAAGGTGGATACCCGGCTGGAGTTGGGAGGAACCATGATTTCTCCAAAGCGTTTTGCCGGGCACTTGGATTATTTCAAACGGAACGGCTACCAAAGCGTTACACTGTCCCGGGCCGTGGAATTGATGCGGCAGGGAGAAGGCGGCGGCAAGAAATACCTCTGCCTGACCTTTGACGACGCTTATGCCGGGCTTTACCAGCACGCCTTTCCATTGCTTAAGGAATACGGTTTCAACGCCACCGTCTTTGTGGTAACGGATTACGCGGGGAGAACGAATGACTGGGACATCAACTGGGGCGGATTAAAGTTCGGGCACCTAAGCTGGGAACAGATGAAGGAGCTGCAAGCCTGCGGGATCGAGTTCGGCTCCCACGCCAAAACCCACCGGGACCTGCGTTCTTTAAGTCCGGAGCAGTTGGGGGAAGAGCTGGCGGGATCCCGTAAAGTGATGGAGCAGAACCTGGGCCTGCCGGTGACCACCCTGTCCTATCCCTTCGGTCTTTACAATGAAGCGGTAAAGCAGGCCGCCCGGGATGCCGGCTACCTCTCGGCCTGCAGTCTTTCGCCCGGAATTAAGAACAGCCACATCGATTATTACGCCCTGCGCCGCTGCGGGGTCTATGTCACGGATATCCTGGGGAACATCAAACACAAGATCGACCACGATTCCCCCTGGTTCTGGCTGCAGGACCTGTGGAGCCGCCTGGTGAACTGGTGTGCCGGCGGCACGGCCCTGGCCAAGAGGGTACTACATCGATAGACTAAACATATAAATTGGAAATAGGAACTGGGAAATGGGAAATAATCATCGGAACTTAGCATCCCTTCAACTCAATTCGAAGCATTTTTTGTGACAAGAAACCATAGCCTCATACAACTTATTTCCTTTCGACAACATAATTTACACTTTGTGCCGGAGTTTACCCTGAGTATATCGAAGGGTGTCTCTGTGGCAAAAAAGGAGCCCCATGAAAGACCTCATCCAACAACTTCCCGAGTGGCTCCGGTCCGGCATGGCCGTCAAGGGCCTGATCACACTGGCCGTCGGTTTCTTCGTGGCCAAGGCCCTGGCCAGAATGACCGAGAAGGCCGCCGCCAAAAGATCGGAGAAGCACACCGCCATGATGATCGGCAAGGTGGTCTACTATGCGGTGATAGTGCTGGTGCTGGTGGCGGTGCTGGACATCTTTGACGTCAAGCTGACCGCCATCCTGGCGGCGGCCGGCATCATGTCGGTGGCTTTGGGGTTCGCCGCCCAGACCTCGGTGGCCAACATCGTCTCCGGCTTCTTCCTGCTGATGGACCGGCCCTTCGAGATCGACGACGTGATCGACTTCGAAGGCCAGCAGGGCACTGTCACCTCCATCGACCTGCTGTCCACCAAGCTGCGGACCTTCGACAACCTCTACGTCCGGATACCCAACGAGAACCTGATCAAAAACAAAATAGTGAACCTTACCCGCTACAAGACCAGGCGTCTCTGCCTGAACTTTAAGCTGGGCCCCGAAGCCGACATCGCCCTGGTAAAGAAAATAATCCTGGACGAGGCCCGGGGCTACCAGCACGCCCTGCCCGATCCCCACCCCTTCATGGTGGTTCAGGGCTTCGGGGAAAGCGGCACCAAGCTGGATCTTTTCCTGTGGGTCAAGGGCGAAGCATATCTCCAAAGCCTCTCCGACCTGAATGAGAATATTGTGCGGGTGCTGACGGCCCGCGGGATACGCCCGGCCTTCCCCCACCGGGAGATCATCAATAAGAATTAACACCTTTTCCTGATCGTGGAAACTCATTTTCAGGGAGCCGTTTTTTTCGGAAGCGGCGGTTCCCTTTCCGGATGAAAAACGGTTTTTTATGATTTTAAAAATAAGCGATATCCGAAAACAATAGTAATTATGCGGTTTGTACAATTTTTTCAACAGCGACCTTCTTGAAACCCTTGTCTTTTGATGTTTCCAGCGTATTTCCTAAAAAATCTTTGAAAAAACAGTAAATTAGTTATCCACAACACTACCCATTGTGTTGTGGATATTTTTTTTACTATAGGTAAATATTCATTAATTAATACTCTAAGACCATTGATTTTAAAGGGTTTTACAATACTTTCATTTTTTTGCAATGTAACAAAAGTTATCCACTGAAAAATATTTTTATTTTTTTTCTTGACAAATATACAATATGTTGTATATTTGTACTTAATTAACACAAGTTACTAATACTTTGATTCTTAAGGAGGTGAAAATAATGGCTTGCGCAAAAAAACCCGCCAAGAAGGTCGTGAAGAAGGCAGTGAAGAAGGTCGTCAAGAAGGTTGCTAAGAAGAAGTAAAAGATCGGCATAAATTATCTGGCTTGCTAACAGAACAAACCACAATTTTAAGTACCGGAGGAATTCCGGTAAGAAAGGAGGTTTAATCATGCCAGCCAAGAAGAAAGCCGCCAAGAAGAAAAAGAAATAACTGAGTTTTCTTAACACAGTTTCAAAAGCGCCCCCTCGGGGCGCTTTTGTTTTATGCCGGATATAATTTTAAAGATATTGAAAAGCCCCGCCGCTGGCGGGGCTTTTCTGTTCTCTTGTTCTTAACTTACTTGCCGGATTTGTTCTTCCGTTCCATGTGTTCCCACACCGCCTTCAGTCCGCCCTTTTCTCCCAGTTTTAGAAAATACTTGTAGGCCTCGGCATATTCCTTTTGCTGGTTTCTGATCTTGCTTTCGTTGACCTTTTCCTGGCCCCAGTACTGGTTCATCAAAGCCGAAACGTATTCGGCAAAACCCTCCACCTCCCTTTGGCCCTGGACCTTGGGAAAATAACGGTAGTTGATGTCATGCCCCAACTCGTGAGCCGCCACATCCCTGAAGTTCTCCGGGGATAGGCCGGAGAGCAGGAAAATGTCAAACAATTCCCGGGTCACCTTTTTTTCTTTTTTCTTGTTCACCTTGTATTGGATATTATAGCGGTAAAAGCCCCTTTCGGCAAAATTCTTGTGCCCCAGCAAAAGGCCCAGACTGTCGGCGTCCACCATATGAAAGGCGATGGTATCCCCGGTGAAGATATTCAGGTGCTGCTTGATGTCCCGGCGCACCTGATCGAACATTTGCTGGGCCGCAGTCTGATCCATCACCGCCAGCGCCATGCAGGAATCGCACCAGCGGCGGCCGTCCTTGCCTTCCCGGCCGGCCCCTGGCATCTGGCAGTTGAAACATTCCGGCAGCTTGGCGCACTGATTGCAGAACTTTGCTCCCTCGATCTCGGTCCAGGACTGCATGACGGCACCGCACAGCGTGCATTTGGGCAGAGTGGTCCGGTAGCATTCCTGGGAACAATAGAGCTTGCTCTTGTCCTGCTGGTCCCTTAAGCCCCCCTGGACCCGTTTCCCGCAGACCGCGCAGAGGGGCAGGGATTTCTGGAAGCATTCATCGGAGCAGAAATACTTGTCCTTGGTATAGACATATCCTCCCGCCAGCCCCTTGCCCTCGGCGATGGACTTTCCGCAGGCGGCGCACTTGGGCATGGCCTGGGCAAAGCACTTTTGGGAGCAATAGCTCTTGCCTTCATGCTCAATGTAACTGTCTTTGGAGGTTATCAACTTCCGGCATTGGGCACATTGATCTCCGGCCAGTGCCGCCGCGGACCAGAGAAGCGGCAGTAAGACCAGTAATGAGAAAAATGTTCTTTTCATGAGTAACCAGTATTGTTGTGTTGATTTTTATTTCCTTTTAAACACCAGGGTCGCCAGATAGATCGCCATGGCCGCCAGCACCATGGTGGCCCCGGAGGCGGTGGCCCAGTAGTACGAGGCGATCAGCCCTGTCAGCGCGGCCGCCAGGCCGAAGCCCGCCGCAAGCCACAGGTACTGCCTCATGTTGCCGGCCAGGTTGCGGGCGGACGCGGCCGGCAGTATCAGCAGGGCGTTGATCACCAGCAGGCCCACCCACTGGATGGCCACGGTCACCACCAGGGCGGTCATCACCGAGAAGGCCGCCTCGGCCAGCCCGGTGTTGATCCGGCGGCTTTTGGCCAGCGAGGGGCTGAGGCTCAGCAGCATTATCTGGTTGAAATAGAACACCCAGAATCCGGCCACCGCCGCCAGCAGTACCAGCAGTTTGGCGATGTCGGCCGGGCCCACGCTCAGGATGTCCCCGATCAGGTACTGGGAATACCGGCTGAACCCGCCCCTCCGGGACAGGATCACTATGCCCAAAGCCACGGCAAAGGACATGATCAGCCCGATCACGGTGTCGGCCGAGGCCTTGGTGCGCTGCCTTAAGAAGCTGAAGGACAGGGCCAGCAGGGCGGAGAAGATCAGCATGGCCCACAGCGGGTCGCCCAGCCCCAGCAGCGCGCCGATGGCCACCCCGGTAAGGGCGGCATGCCCGACGGCGTCGGAGAAGAAGGCCATCTGCCGGCTGATGACCATGGTGCCCAGCACCCCCAAAAGCAGCGAGGCCAGCAGGGCCGCAAGCAAAGCGTTCTGCATGAAGGCGAATTTTGCCCATTCAAAGGGCAGCAGCCCTATCATTTGCTGCCAGAAGTTCATCATGGCTTCACCTCCAGCTCGCAGGCGATGCAGTCATGGGGAACACTTTCGGGAGTTTCCGGGACCGCCTGCTTCAACTCCGGTTTCAGCCGCCCGAAGATCTGCTGGACCAGGGGATGACCCAGCACCTGGGCCGGCGAGCCCTGGGCGATTATTCTTTTATTCAGGAATATCATCCGGTCGGCAAACCCTGCCACCGCCGCCAGGTCGTGGGTGACCAGGATGATGGATAGATGGTAGCGTTTCCGAAGCTGCGAGACCATTTCGTAGAAGGCGTCCACCCCGGCCATGTCCACCCCGGAGACCGGCTCGTCCAACAGCAGCAGGTCGGGCAGCGGGGTCAAGGCCAAAGCCAGCATCACCCGCTGCAGTTCGCCGCCGGAAAGCTGTCCCAGCTTGCGGTTAAGCAGGTGCCCGGCCCCGGCCGTGTCCAGCGCCTCCTCTACAATATTACGCTGGTCGCGAGACAGGCCCATCCAGGCCGGGCGTTTTTGCAGGGCCGCGCCGAACAGGTCGGCCACCGTCAGCGGGGCCGAGGGGTCGAACTCCAGCCGCTGGGGCACATAGCCGATGAAGGGCTTGTCGGGACGCTTTTTGCCGGAATCCAGGAAATGGACGTGTCCGGCATGGGGGACCTCGCCCAGAATGGTCCTGAGCAAAGTGCTCTTGCCGGCGCCGTTGGGTCCGACGATGGCGGTCAGCTGGCCGCAGTGCAGGTGCAGGTTGATGTCCTCCAGCACCACGTTATTGCCCAGCTTGACGCCCACCCGCACCAGCTTGGTGCAGCAGGAGCCGCAGGAGGAAGGTAATGTCTGTCTGGTATCGTTCATCGAGTTGTCTGCTAAATTATATTTGGGGTAACTATGACTTGTTCCGGAAAAGTAGAAGGAATATGGCTGGTTAGGTAAAAATACAGATATTGGCTCATATATGTTCTTTTTCTTTTTTGTTCCGCCAACTAAGAAAAAGAACCAAAAAGAAAAAAGCTCGTCGCAAAGAACCATCCGGGCGCTGCGCTTCTCGCTGACGGCGGGCTTGTCTGAACTCGGTCTTTTGCCAAGCCCTCAAACAGGCGCAGACAAGCTATTAACCGCCATCAACTGCGATGCTCACTGATGGTTCTTAACGCGACAACCGGGGTTGGTACCTATTGTTCTCCATGTCTCCTGAGCTGATGGAATAATCATTTGCTCAAGTATTAATATTTAAATCATGCTGCTCCTGTCTGCTCCGGAAAAACCTCATGTTATAATGACCAGGCTCAGTTTCCCTCCCCCGCCCGGGACGGCAGGCAGGCCTTGTTGAACCGGCACATCAGGTCGTCAAACAAAGTGTAGACCACCGGCACCAGGATCAGCGAAACCAGCAGACTGTATGACAGCCCTCCCATCACCGCGTTGGCCAGGGGCGAAAGGGCCTCGCCCCCGCCGCCGATATCCAGGGCCAGGAACAGCATGCCCAGGATGGTGGTCAGGGTGGTCATCAGGATCGGCCGGAACCGGACCCGGACCGATTCTATGATGGAGCTGTTGCGCTCCCGGCCCCGGCGGCGGTTTTCGATTATGAAGTCCAGCAGGATGATGCCGTTGTTGACCACTATCCCGCCCAGCATGATGATCCCCAGGAATGACGGAAGGTTAAGGGCCTGTCCCGAGACCAGCAGGCCGGCCACCGCCCCCGGAAAGGAGAAGGGGATGGACAGGGTGATGATGAAGGGGATGATGAAGCTGTTGAACTGGACGCCGATCACTATGTAAACCAGGAACACAGATATCAGCAGGGCGATACCCAGGGTCCCGAAACTTTGGGCGATGGCCTTCTGGGCCCCGCGCTTTTCGGCCTGGTATTCCCGGGGCAGGTTCAGGCCGGAAATTATCCGGTCCAGCCGGGCCGTCAGTTTTCGCTTGCTGGCGCCGGGAGCGAACTCCCCGGTAACGCTGGCGGTGCGGCGCTGGTTGATGCGGTTGATCTCGGCCGGAGACTCGCCCTCCCGGAATGTGCCCAGGGCCTTAAGGGGAACCGTCCCGCTGAAGGGGGTGGCCACGGGATAGCCCTCCATCTGGGCCAGCCCGGCGGTCTCGGCTCCCAGGAAGGAGACCTCCAGGTCTATGTCCAGGTCGCCCTGCCGCAGGGTGGTGGCCACCTGGCCGCTTTTGCCGGCCCGCAGCAGCTGGGCCAGGATCAGGGGGTTCAGCCCGGCCGCGCTCAGCTTCTGACGGTCCGGAATGAAGACATAGGCCGGCAGTCCCCGCTGCAGGTTGCTTTTGATGTTGACCATCCCCGGCTCGGCCCGCAGGGCCCGGGCCAGCCTGTCGCCCAGCATCCTCAGGGTGTCCAGATCCTGCCCGATGATGCTGACGTCCACATCGTTGCGGTCGACCCCGGCGGTGGCGTCTATTATCCGCACCAGCGAGGCGGCCCCGGGAAGATCGCTGAGCCGTCTCCTGGTCTGGGACATCAGCTCCAGGGTGGGCCGGGTGCGGTCGGTGAAGACGTTGATCACGGCGTGATAGGGCTGGACCGCCCCGAACAGCGGGTCCTCGCCCACTATTGTGGATACCGCCCTGACCGAGGGCTGGGCCGACAGCCATGATTCCAGTTTCTGCACCTGGCCGTCGGTGTAGCCTACCGGCGTGCCCAGGGGATAGTCCAAAGTTACCTGGAATTGGCCCTGGTCGGAGTTGGGCAAAAGCCCGGTGGGCAGGAGCCCGGCCAGCAGCAAAGCCAGGACAGCGGCCAGGACGAAACCAGACACCGTGGTCCAGCGGTGGGCCAGCGCCCAGCTTAAAAGTTTGACCAGCTTTTCCCTAAAAGCCTGCTCGGCCTGCTGGAACCACTGCGAGAACAGGCTGGGCTTGTATTCTATTCTGATCAGGAAATATGAAAGCACCGGGACCAGGGTCACGGCCACGATTATGGAAAGGGCCAGGGCAAAGACCACCACCAGCGAAAGCTCTCCCAGCAGCACCTGGGCCAGGCCCTGGGTAAAGGCCAGGGGCAGAAAGACCACGATGGTGGTCAGGGTGGAGGCGCTGATGGCCAGGGCCACCTGGCGGGTCGAGGCCACCGCCACCTCCAGCCGGCTGCCCGGCAGGTCGCCCTCCTTCAAATGGCGGAAGGTGTTTTCCATCACCACGATGGCCGCATCCACCACCATCCCCACCGCCAGCCCCAGCCCGCCCAGCGAGATGGTGTTCCAGGACAGGTTGAAGACCCTCATCAAAAGAAAGGTGACCACCACCGTCACCGGGATGGACAGGGCTATCACCAGGGTGTTGCGGATGCTGCCCAGGAATAGGAATATCACCACCACCGCCAGCAGCGCCCCCAGCAGCAGGGACAGGGCCACGCTGTTGATGGCTTCGCCTATCACCACCGACTCGTCGCTGACCACTTCTATCCGGATATCTTCCGGCAGCGAGGACCGGTTCTCCCTGAGCCATTGCTTGACCCCCGAGGCCACCAGGATGGAGTTCCCGCCGGAGGGCTTGCGCACCAGTATCCCCACGGTCTCCCGGCCGTTGAGCCGGGCGAAGCGGGCCTGGGTCTTTTGCAGCAGCGAAACTTTGGCGATGTCACCCAGCCGGACCGGCTTGCCCTGGGCAGTGGACAGGTAAAGGCGGCGGACATCCTCCACCGCCTGGTATTTTCCGGCCAGGCGCAGGGTGAATGAGTTTGCAGCGCCCGAGATGTCCCCGATGGGAAAATCGGTGTTGCCTGAAGCCACCGCCGCCGCCAACTGGCTGAGGTTCAGCCCGGCCTGGCGCAGGGCCAGGGGATCGGCCTCGATCTTGACCACCAGGTCCGCTCCGCCGGTGACCTTGGCGGCGGCCACCCCCTTAAGCCGGGTCAGGGCCGGAGCGATCCTTTTTTCCACCAGCAGTTTCAGCTCGCCCAGTGTCCGGGTTTTGGAAGTGACCGCCAGTTCTATCGGCGGTGCCAGAAAATCGTTGATGGTGATGGTGACCGGCGTCTTGGCTTCGCGGGGCAGGAATGGTTTGGCCTGGTCCAGCTTTTCCTGCAGCTCCCTCTTTTTTTCAGCGATGTCCACCCCGAAGGCGTACGAGACCTGGATCAAAGAAAAACCCTCCCGGCTGGTGGACTGGATCTGGTCCAGGCCGGAGATGCCGGAGATGGCCTCCTCCAGAGGTTTGGTGACCTCGGACTCCACCGACTCCGGACCCGCCCCGGGATAGGCGGTCTGGACAAAAGCCACCGGCACCGAGAACTCGGGATAATACGAGACCGGCAGGCTGGTCACCGCCAGCAGGCCCAGCACCGCCAGCATCCCGAAGATCAGGAAGGTGCCCACGTATCTTTTGATGGCCAGTTCAATGAAATTCATCCCGTCCGCTCCTAAAAAGATGGTGGCCGGGAAAATTTTCCCGGCTTTTCAGAACGCTTACTGCCGGTCAACGATCCTGATCTTTTGTCCGTCGTTCAGTCCCGAGGCCCCTTCAAACACTATTTCCTGGCCTGGGGTCAACCCTTCCACCGTGAAATGATCCGGGGAGCGGGTTGTTATTTTCACCGGGACAAAGTCTGCGGTATTGCCGGACAGGGTAAAGACCCCGTCCCGGCCCAGGCTGTCCCGGACCACCGAGGAACGGGGGACGATCAGCCCCCTGGAAACGCCGGTCACCACGTGTCCCTCCACCGCCTGTCCCGGAAGCAGGGCGTTCTTGTAAAGGCAGATCGAAGCTTCGATGGTCAGCCCGCCGGTGGCCGGGTCCAGCTGGGGCGCCAATTTGGAGACGGTCAGGCCCACCAAGGTATCCTGCCCGCTGCCGGTGATCATCATCCTCTGTCCCGGCCTTATTATTTTTATGTCCTCGCCAAACACCTGCCCCTTAAAGGTAAGGCAGCTCAGGTCCGCCATTTCAAACAGCGGGGTCTGGGGGGTGACCATGGCCCCTGGTTCCACCATTTTACGGAGCACCACTCCGGCCAAAGGGGCCGCCACCGGGCTGGGCTTGAAGTCGCTGCCCGGGGCTTCCTGCCGGACCCGGGCCAGCACCGCGCCTTTCTTTACCCGGTCGCCCTCTCCGGCCAAAACCTCCTGGACCTTGCCCGGCACCAGGGCAAATACCTGGATCTGGCTTTGGGGCCACATTTTGCCGGAAACATCGACCACCGTCGTTATCTCCTTTAGGACGGCTTTGGCCGTGGTCACGGCCGCGGGAAGGGCTTCGGGATCCTTTGGATTTGAACCCCGGCAGCCGGCCAGGAAAGCAGCGGAAGCCAACAGCAAGAAAAAGGTCTTTTTCATTTTTCCCTTAGAATGTTTATGGTGTTTAAAATGTTCTCCTTGCCAGTAAAACCCTGTGATATTTATTGTAATTTACAAACCAGTCTTTGTCAAGCTAATAAATGCTAAAATCATTTGACAACCCCTGAGTTTTGGGGTATTATTGTATTTCACTCAATTCATTTTTTGGAGACGATTCCCCATGCCCAAACTGCAGAAAACAATAGTCAGCGAGGTCCGTTTTTCCGGGGTCGGGGTCCACACCGGCAACATGACCAACCTCACCTTTAAGCCCGCTCCGGCCGATACCGGGATCCGCTTCATCCGCACCGATATTCCCCAGAGCCCGGAGATCCCGGCCCTGATCGAGTACGTGGTGGAGACCGCCCGGGGCACCACTTTGGGCAGGGATTTTAACGGCCAGATGGTGAAGGCCCACACCGTGGAGCACGTGCTGGCGGCCATCGCCTCGCTGGAGATAGACAACATCCGGGTGGAGATGGACAACAACGAGCCGCCCATCGGCGACGGCTCCTCCCGCCCCTTTTTGGACATCCTGAAAAAGGCCGGCACGGTGGAGCTGGACGCCCCCCGGCAGTATTTTGACCTGCCCAAGGTGGTCTCGGTCAACGACGGCAGCGTCCAGCTGGTGGCCAGCCCCAGCAACGAGCTGAGGATCAGCTTTACCATCGACTTTGAGCACCATATCCTGCGCAGCCAGTACGCCTCCTTCCCCATCAGCGGGGAGACCTTTGACAAGGAGCTGGCCGACGCCCGCACCTTCTGCCTGGCCCGGGACGTGGAGCATTTGAGGGCCCAGGGCCTGATCAAGGGCGGCAGCCTGCAGTCGGCGGTGGTGATCGGGGAAAAGGGGATAGAGAACAAGGAGCCCTTGCGCTACCCCGACGAGTTCGTGCGGCACAAGATCCTGGACCTGCTGGGCGACCTGACCCTGCTGGGCCGGCCGCTGCGGGCCCACGTTATCTCCATCAAATCCGGCCACCGCTCCAATGTGAAGCTGGTACAGGAGCTGAAGAAGGTCTACGACGAGGTGGAACGCCAGAAGAAGGGTCCGGTGTTCGACATCAATGCCATCGCCGGGATGCTGCCCCACCGCTATCCCTTTTTGATGGTGGATAGGATCCTGGAACTGGAGGAGGGCAAGCGGGTGGTGGGTCTTAAGAACGTCACCATCAACGAGCCGTTCTTTCAGGGGCATTTCCCGGACCACCCGGTGTTCCCCGGAGTGCTGATAGTGGAGGCCCTGGCCCAGACCGGGGCTTTCATGGTGCTGCACTCGGTGGAGAACTATCACCAGAAACTGCTCTACTTTGCGGCCATCGACAAGGTGCGCTTCCGCAAGCCGGTGATGCCCGGCGACCAGCTGAGGTTCGAGCTGGACCTGGTCTCCTTTAAGCGGGGCATCTGCAAGATGGAGGGCAAGGCCCTGGTGGACGGCCAGGTGGTCTGCGAGGCCGAGCTGACCGCGGCGGTGGTGGACCGGAAAATTAACTGATAAATTATACGTAACCGTTGCACAAATCCTGACGCTGGCGGCGGGTTTGCGCAACGTCTTCGCAAACCCAATAGTTAGGCGATACCGCCACATCGTAAACAGGAGAATAAAATGGCGCACTTGACTGCTTTTGAAAGAAAATTGAACAGACTATTTCTTGAGAGAACTCATACCTTACGATCAAAGCTAGGTCTTAAAAGAGTTGGGCCCAAACCTCAAATAACTAGAAAAAAAATTGATAGAGCTATTGGGGAGCTACAAGATTTGGCTTCAACAATTTTGGTAAAAGGATTAGCTAAAAAGGAGTTTATCGAAAATGCTGGTTCAAAAAAAGGTAGGAAAATAATTGGAAGAGGATGGAAGGAGCAGAAACGCCTGTTTGAAGAATGGTTTACAAAAACGTTTTCAAATCAGAACGAACTCGTTTATGTGTTCTGGAATAACAGAAAATGTATTTACGTTGGGAGAACGGGAAACGGCGGCTCTCGTCCTTCAGCACACTTTATTCAAAAATGGTGCAAAGTAACTCGCGTTGACGTCTATCCAGCCAAAACGAAAAGTCATACGCCTAAGTTAGAATGTCTTGCTGTCCATTTCTTTAAACCGAGCGTGAACAGTTACAAACCATCCGAAAAGAAAGGGGCAAAAAAGTGTCCTCTGTGCGCCATTCACAAGCATATTAAGGCTGATTTAAGGAACATTTTCAAAATAAAATGAGGTGGCATCGCATAACTAACGGGTTTGCGTCTCGCTATGCTCACCCCAATGCCACCAACACTTCGCAAAACCGCAAACGTTATCGGCAACCTTATAAAATAACAGTGAAACAATTAATTAACCTAAAGACTAAAACTAAATACACAATTAAGTTTTATCTTTGTAAAAAGGGAGATATATGGCAACATGGAACATCGTCAATACTATTGACCAAGGAGGCTTCGGCAAAGTGCATGAAGTTAAATCTACAACTGGGCAACAGGGAGCATTAAAAGAACTTAAGAGCTTGCATCAGTCTAATGTTATAAGATTTAAACGTGAAATCGACATTCTACAAAACTTCACTCATAACCACATCATAAAGATTTACGATTCAAACATAAATGGGAATCCTCCTCATACAGGTCCATTCTATGTTATGGAATTTATGGCTGGAGGTTCATTGAAAACAAAAATGTCAAATATGTTTAATATTCAGAAGGGGCTTTTTTCACAAAAATGGACTTTAGATACGGTAATGTTGCCCATAATCGATGCCATTGAATATGCACACTTAAAAGGAACATATCATAGAGATTTAAAACCTGCAAATTTATTATTTACCACAGCACAACATAATCACATTAAAGTTGCAGACTGGGGAATAGGTAAAGATATAAATAGGACATCAATCGGTTTGACTGTAGGTGGAATAGGAACTCCAGGTTATTGTTCGCCAGAACAATGGTTTGCTAATGCTGCAGTTGACGGAAGAACAGATATTTATTCGTTAGGTGTAATATTTTATGAAATGATGACAGGTAAATTGCCACAGGTCTATAATAATGCTGGCCAAAGTTTTAACATTCCTGCCCCATCTTCTCAAAATCACGCTTCAATTTCATCTCAACTTGATAATGCAATTCTGAAAATGATGGCGTACAGCCAGATCAACCGCTATCAAACAATTAGCCAGGTAAAAACGGCAGTAACTGCAATTTATAAATCAATGTGAAACATATAAATAAAAAAATGCAAACGATTATACTTTATACAAAAACTGACATTGGAAAAGAAAGAACGACCAATGAAGACAGCGTCGCTTCTTCGTTTATTAATTCTCAAAGTTTTAGAAATGGAATTAGTTATGGAGTACTTGCTGTTGCTGATGGCATGGGGGGGCACGAAATGGGTGAAGTTGCATCCGAGATTGCAGCAAAAAAATTCATAATTGATGTTGCCGAGAATATTTTGATAAATACAGCAGACAATATAGATATTAAATTTGAAGAGATTTTGTCAAAAGCGGTTGAAACAGCTAATAAAGAAGTTTGGTTAATATCCAAGAACCAATCAAATCGAATAGGCACGACATTAGTAGGAGCGATAATTGCTAATAACTTTGCTTATGTTGTCAATATTGGCGATTCTCGTGCATATTTGAAAAATAAAAAATCAATCATACAAATTACAAAAGACCATTCTGTTGTTCAGGAAATGTTAGATGGTAATATGATTACAAAGGAACAAGCACTAAATCATCCTCGGGAAAACCTTCTTACAAAAGCACTAGGTTTGACAGAGGAAGTTAAACCAGACTTTTTTAAACAAGATTTAAAAGACGCAACGTTATTGCTTTGTACTGACGGTTTGTATCGGATGCTTAACGACAAAGAGATTTCAAAAACCATGAACGGTAACATTTATAAAAGTGCGAATGCCTTGATTTCACTTGCAAACAAACATGGTGGCATTGACAATGTCAGTGTTGCAATAGCAAAATATCATGATTGATTGACACGAAATATCTGTGGGGGAACAGAAAGGCAGCCGATAACAGGCGGTATATTTTATTGCCTTGATAGTGCAGGTTTTAGCGTTTCTGCATCTAATAAACCTTTGTATAACTTGACCGGACAGTGCTTTGAAATCGGCAACAAAAACATACCGCAGCCGTTATCAAATAACAAAGCTTTTGTTTGCCTTTTGACAAGTTGGCAACAAACTGCCATCCGTTCTTTATTTTACGACATGGTAGTTTTATAAATAAGCGACTTACTTCTGTAAATAAGTGGTTTGTTTTTATTAACAAATGACCTGTTTTTGTATTAAATGACCACCTCCTTTTAAACAAGCATATTTATTTTCTAATAAAACGATGGTATTTTGACAACAAACGAGTTTATTTTGCACTTAAGCATGTTTATTCCGTAAAGCAACGATAATTTTTATGTTTTTACCTCCCGCAACCATAAAACAAACGACAGAACCATGCTAACCTTCAACTTTAGCCGCATATTCAAGGCTCGCGGGATAGACAAACCTTTCAGCTATCTGGTAAATCTTGGTTACTCCGGCAATTGTGCCACCAGGATCGTCAACAGCCGCATTGCTTCCCTTAATTTGAAAGCGGTCGAAAGGTTATGTGAGCTGTTGCAATGCACGCCCAACGACTTGTTGGTCTGGACGCCTGACAAGAAAGATTCGAAAGACGAAACCCACCCGTTGATAAGCCTTAAACGGAATGAAACCGTCGTCAACCTGACTAAGATTTTAAATTCGGTCCCGTTGAACAAGTTGAACGAGATTGAAAAGATGATCAACGATAAGATAAAAGAGTGAGCTGCGGCGGGATGTAAATGCCGGAAAAGCAGTAAATGACTGAAAGGTTGTTATGCCCAATAGTTCCCCTAAATTCACCAACCTGTTGGTCTGGCAAAGAGCCCATGCCTTGGTGCTGGAGTTATGCAAAACCACTAAAAGTTTCCCCAAAGACGAGTTATTCAGCTTGACCCCGCAGGTAAGGCGGGCGGCCATGTCCATTGCAGCCAACATAGCCGAGGGTTCCAAGAAAAGCCGCGCAGAATTCCGCCGGTTCCTGACCATTTCCGAAGGTTCCCTGGAAGAGATCAAATATTTTCTGATCCTCAGCAAGGATCTTGGTTATATCACCGGGGAAAAACACGGACAACTGATGACCCAGGCCAATGAGGTCGGGTTTCTTCTGCATCGGCTTCGCCTGAGCCTAAACCAAGCCTGACATTTATATCTTTTACCTCCTTTCCAACCTTTACAACATTTACAACCTTTAGACCCTTTACCACCTCTACATCCTTTACCACCTTTACAACCTTTACTTCATTTAGCCCATGCCTAATCAGATCCATCCCACCGCCATCATCGACCCTACCGCCCGCCTGGGCGGCAACGTCACGGTCGGCCCCTTCACCATCATCGGCCCGGAGTGCGTGCTGGGCGACAACTGCGTCATCGGAGACTCGGTGGCCATCCACAAATGGACCGAGCTGGGCCGGGACTGCCGGGTCTGGCACGGAGCCTCCATCGGCAGCGACACCCAGGACCTTAAATACCGGGGCGCCAGGACCAAGGTGGTCATCGGCGACAAGACCGTGGTGCGGGAGTTCGCCACCATCACCCTTTCCACTATCGAGGGCCAGGTGACGAAAATCGGCAGCAACTGTCTGCTGATGGCCTACTCCCACGTGGCCCACGAGTGCACAGTGGGCGATAATGTGATCCTGGCCAACTCGGCCACTTTGGCCGGGCATACCATAATAGAGGACTTTGCCATCATCGGCGGGCTGACCCCGGTCCACCAGTTCTCCCGGGTGGGCTGCCACACCATCGTGGGCGGGGCCTCGGCTGTTCAGAAGGATGTCCTGCCCTATTCCAAAGCCTTTGGCAACCCATTGAAGATGTTCGGGCTGAACACCCTGGGGCTGTCCCGGCGGGGCTTTACCCAGGAGCAAAGGGACATGATGGAAAAGGCCTACCGCATCATCTTTCGTTCAAACCTGAACACCACCCAGGCCCTGACCCGGATAAAGGAAGAAATGGAGATGACCCCGGAGGTAAAGCACATGGTGGAGTTCATAGAAGCCTCGGAGCGGGGGATCACCAAATAAAGGCAAAAATATGAAAACGAAGGCAGAATAACCCTCTTTGTTTCAGTGTCACTTTGACAAGCGCAGTGCTACGCTCTGTGGCCGGAAGGATAACATGAAGACAAAATTAGACATCGCCCGCAACTGGCTGCCCCGCTACACCGGAATGGAGATCGACCAGTTCGGCGATTACATCCTGCTGACCAACTTCGACGACTACCTGGAAAGGTTCGCCGAGCGCTTCAACTGCGAGATCAAGGGACATGGCCGGCCCATGCAGGCGGCCACCAACAACCAGGGCCTGTCCATAGTCAACATCCGGATGGGCAGCCCCAACATCGCCACCATCATGGACCTGCTGGTGGCCCGGCACCCCAAAGGGGTGCTGTTCCTGGGAAAATGCGGGGGGCTTAAAAAGACCTCCGAGCTGGGGCATTTCATCCTGCCCATCGGGGCCATCCGGGGCGAGGGCACCGGCAATGACTACCTGCCGCCCGAGGTTCCGGCCCTGCCCTCCTTTAAACTGCACAAATTCGTCTCGGATAAATTAAAAAAACGCTGTCTGGAATACCGCACCGGGGTGATCTACACCACCAACCGCCGGGTCTGGGAATGGGACGAACCCTACAAGAAATACCTGAAGAAACTGACGGCCATCGCCATCGACATGGAGACCGCCACCCTGTTCATAGTGGGCCACGCCAACCAGATCGCCCGGGGCGCCCTGCTGCTGGTCTCCGACGTGCCGATGGTGCCCCACGGCATCAAGACCGACCGGAGCGACCGGGAGGTCACCAAGAAATTCAGCAAACTGCATCTGGACATCGGGATCGAGAGCATGACCGAGATCGGCAAGATGGGCGAGAAGATCAAACATTTCCAGTACTGATCCTCATGCCCCTGGTTGAAGAATGAATTTTGAATATTGAATACAGAATAGTTTTGTAATCTCGGCTTTTAGCTGGCATTCTATCTTCAGTATTCAGTGTTCACGAGGAGAGAATATTATGAAGAAATTATTTTTGTTTGTTCTTTCGATAATTTTAGTTAGCGGGATGACTGAAGCCTCCCAGGTTCTGGTCGCCCGGGTGGAGAGCGCCGTCAGCCCGGCCTCGGCCAAGTTCATGGTCCAGGCCGTTGAGCGGGCCCAAAGGGAACAGGCCGAATGCCTGATAATAGAGATGGACACCCCGGGCGGGCTGGACCAGTCCATGCGCCAGGTGATCAAGAGCATCATGGCCTCGACCGTGCCGGTGGTGGTCTTCGTAGCGCCCCAGGGATCGCGGGCGGCCTCGGCCGGGGCCTTCATCACCCTGTCCTCCCACGTGGCGGCCATGGCGCCCGGCACCAGCATCGGGGCGGCCCACCCGGTCTCCATCGGGCAAAGCGGGCAGATGGACAGCACCATGTCCGGCAAGGTCACCAACGACGCCGCGGCCTACATCCGCTCCATCGCCGAAAAACGGGGCCGCAACATCGCCTGGGCCGACTCCGCCGTCCGGCACAGCGTCTCGCTATCCGAGACCGAAGCCTTAAAGCGCGGAGTGATAGACCTGGTGGCCCCCAACACCTCCGCCCTGCTGGATTCTTTGGACGGCCGGCAGATAGTGATGGACCGGGACACTGTGACCCTAAGCACCGGGGCGGCCCGGGTGATCACCATGGAGATGAACTGGCGGGACCGGCTGCTGGCGGTGATCTCCGACCCCAACCTTGCCTACATCTTCTTCATGCTGGGCCTGCTGGGACTGTACTTTGAGTTCTCCAATCCCGGGGCCATACTGCCCGGCGTGGTGGGCGCCATCTCGCTGATCCTGGCCTTCTTCGCCTTTCAGACCCTGTCGGTGAATTATGCCGGAATGCTTTTGATACTGCTTTCCATTGTTCTTTTCATCATAGACGTCAAGGCCGCCACCCACGGCGTCCTGACCACAGGAGGTATTGTATCCATGTTCATGGGATCTGTAATGCTGTTCAACTCGCCGGACCCGGCCATGCGGGCCTCGCTCCAGGTGATCATCCCGGTGGTGCTGGTGACCGCGGCCTTCTTCCTCGTCGGGATCTGGCTGTCCATCAAGACATTAAGGACCAAACCCTTCTCCGGCGACAAGGGCCTGCTGGGCCAGGAGGGCGATGCCCGGACCCTGGTTAATAAAGACGGCGGTAAAGTGTTCGTGGCCGGTACCCACTGGAGCGCCTGGTCGGAGACTGAGATACCGGAAGGCACCAAGATCAAAGTTGTGGAAGTTAAAGGCATGACGCTGAAAGTAACCAATAGCTTATAGCCTATAGCATACAGCTTACAGCTTATCTAATCAACCCAACATAAGGAGGAACCAGCCATGACCGGTACCATAGTTCTGATCATCTTTATCCTGTTCATCGTGCTCAACACCTTCAAGATCCTGCGGGAATACGAGCGGGGCGTGGTCTTTAGGCTGGGCCGCTACGTCGGCACCCGGGGCCCGGGGCTGATCATCCTGATCCCGCTGTTCGAGAAGATGGTCAAGGTGACCCTGCGCACCATCGCCCTGGACGTGCCGGTCCAGGAGGTGATCACCAAGGACAACGTCTCGGTAAAGGTCAACGCCGTGATGTATTTCCAGGTGTTCCAGCCGGACAAAGCCATCATCGCGGTGGAGGACTACATGTACGCCACCAGCCAGATGGGCCAGACCACCCTGCGCTCCATTTTGGGCGAGCACGAGCTGGATGAACTGCTCTCCAACCGGGAGAAGATCAACCAGACCCTGCAGAAGGTGATCGATGAGCGGACCGATCCCTGGGGCATCAAGGTCTCAGCGGTGGAGGTCAAGGACATTGACCTGCCCGAGGGCATGCGCCGGGCCATGGCCAAGCAGGCCGAAGCCGAGCGCGAACGCCGGGCCAAGGTGATCCACGCCGACGGCGAGTTCCAGGCCTCGACCAAGCTGCGGGACGCGGCCATGGTGATGGCGCAGGAACCGGTGACCGTCCAGTTGCGCTATCTGCAGACTTTGACCGAGATCGCGGTGGAGAAGAATTCCACCATAGTCTTCCCGCTGCCAATAGAGTTCATGAAGCTGTTTACCCAGATTTTGGAAAAGAACGAGAAGAAGGCGTAAACAAAAAACATAAGCGGCGGCCAGTGATGGCCGCCGCTTCACAATTATAATTTATATTAAATCAATAATTATTGTAAAAACGTAATGAAACATTTTTATTATCTAATATTGTTTTGCTATGCGTTTTGCACAGCAAATGGTCAGCTTATATCGTTTCAAAGGGGTGATTATATTTGGGTAAAAAACCAAGACAACAACACTGAGCAAATTTTATGTAAAGGGGTTGATCCAGATATTTCACCAGATGGGAAGAAAGTGGCTTTTACAACATATGGGTTAAAAGGTGAGCGAAAAATCAGCATAATAGATATTAAGACTCAAAAAATAACAACTTTAGATTCATTGCCAGGTGATAATAATTATGGACCCAAATGGTCACCGAGTGGTAAATATATATTATATAATCACTATGGCGAGATGAAGTGGTGCATTCAAGTAGTGACACCCTGCGGTGAAAACGAGTTTGATCTGTCAAATAACATAACGAAAAATGTTTATTCCCCAACATGGTATACAGATAAATATATTGTTTGCCATAACCTTGATACGTTGTTTTTAATAAATTTAGAAAATAAATATATTTACGAAAAACCACTTGCTCTTATTGCTGATAACATTGGTGAGTCTAGTGCTTGTGAAATATTGCTATCGAATGATAGTACAAAAATTGTCTATACTGGTTCAATAGCAAACCCGCTTTCAAATGATATTAAGCTTAGTGATGGTCCGAGTACGGCCATATATATACTTGATATAAAAGATAATATAGGTAAACGAATAACGCCCACAGGAATATATGCTTATAAACCGCAGTGGATTTTTAATGGCGATATTATTTTTACTGGTTTTACAGCAAAAGATATTCATAAAAGTATAGGCGATTACCATCCAATTACAAGGCATGTTTATAGATATTTTAGCAAAACAGGCAAATTTAGAAAAATCATCAATAATGCTAGTGATGCTAGTAGTGTAATAATCAACAGCAAGTAGATGTTCAACAAAACTGTCAAATATTCCGAAAAAATAATCTCCCTCATCAAACGCATCCCCCGCGGCAAAGTAGCCTGCTACGGACAGATCGCGGCCCTGGCCGGCAATCCCAGAGGCGCCCGGGCGGTCGTCTGGCTGCTGCATTCCAGCTCGGGCAAGGAAAAGCTTCCCTGGCACCGGGTGATCAACAGCCGGGGAACCATCTCATTACAGCCCGGACAGGGCTGCGAGGAACAGCGGGCCATGCTGGAAAGCGAGGGGGTGGAGTTCAGCCTGCAGGGGAAAATTGACCTGAAGAGATTTCTGTGGCCGGGGCCGGTGGTCAGGCAAGGCCGAAATGAATAGTTGTTAGAAACCAACAATATTTTTCTTTCCAACTCATCCCCTCTGTCCCCTTCTCTTGGATAAATTAGGACAAGCCTGATGTAAGAGAAGGGGAAGCAAAGCATGCACTGAGAAATGCAAGCATTTTACAAACGAAGCGGGGTTGAGTTCAGCGCCTGGACCATTATATCCACATAAACCCCAACTAAAACCAATCAGGAGAAAACATGAAAAAACTATTGCCCGTTCTGTGTTGCGTGATGCTGCTGGT
>JAURWH010000219.1 GCA_030655055.1 bacterium | reverse complement strand
ACCGGCACGTTGTACTGATGGTGCGGACCGTTGTTTTGGACGTTGACGTAGACCGGAACCACCACGCCGTAGTTCCCCAGATACTGGGGGACCTCGATCTGGGTGACCGCGGCATCGTTTACCACCGGGGCATCGGTGGCGCCCTTCTCGGCGGCGGCCCGGTAGGCTCCGCTCCAGCCGCCCAGCACATAGGCATCATTGCCCACGGCCGCCACTCCGACCGTGCGCCGGCCGAAGGTAAAACTGGTATCCACCGCCCAGGGGGTTCCCCCGGCGGTGTCGGCCTCGGGGATGTAATATTCCACGGTGTTCAGGTAGGTTCCCCAGCCCCCGCCGAAAACGTAGATCCTGCCGCCAATGTTGGCCGCTCCCAGGCCGCCCCGGCCGGTCAGCATCGGGGTCTTGGGGGTCCAGGCACCGGTGGCCGGGTCGTACATTTCCACCGTGTTCAAATCCAGGGAGATCCCGTTGCCGCCCATCACATATATTTTCCCATTTACCGTCACGGCGGCGGAAAATTGGCGGCCGGTCAGCATGCTGTCCTTCATGGTCCAGGTGTTATTTTCGAAATTATAGGCATAGCAGGAACGGGAATAAGTGACCCCGTTCCATCCTCCGAAGACGTAAAGCGTATCCTCCACCACGGCGCAGGAAGAGCCGTACCGGGCTTCGGGCATGCTGTCGTATCCGGTGATATACCAGGAGTTGGCCCACTGGTTGTAACCCTGCAATATCCTGCGGGGGGTTGCCCCGTCATATCCGCCGGGGACGAACAGCTGGTCCTGGTATTCCGTGGCGCACATATTGGACATTCCCACCGCCATGGAGGCCCTGTCGGTCCAAAGGCCGGTGGCCGGATCATAGCACTGGAGCCAGCCGGAATACAATGGACCAGAAGCCTCGCCGCCCAGGCGGTAGACCTTGCCCAAAGAGGTCGCCGCCGCCATGCGCGAAGCGCCGGGATTGATTGAGTCTATGGTGGCCCAGGTTATGACTTTGGGTCCGGCCGGAGCTTTTGTTTCCGCCGGCTGAGCCGGCTGTTCCGGGGCCTGAATCCGGGTGCCGGTGCTGCTGGCGGGAACCGCCGCCCAAAGCGGAAGCCCCAGAGACATCACAGCCAGTAAAAGAACCATGACTTTGAGCTTCATGAACAGCCTCCAAAAAAGAATTAATATTGGGGTGAATATCAGGTAAATATTAAGGCTTTTTACCGGTAAAGTCAAGGGCCAATCTGAAACATATTTTTTATGCCCGGACGATCTTTTCCATGGCATTCACCATCTGCTGGGCGGCGAACGCCATCAGGTCCTTCTCGGTCTGGCCAAAGGAGATCTCCTCGGTGTAGCTGTTGATCACCATCACCCCGAAGATCCGGCCGTCCTTCTTCAGCGGCACCCCCAGCCAGTTGACGAACGGGGTGTCCATCTCCTCGTACCCGCCCTGTTGCAGCATCTGAGAGTAGGTCTCCTGGGTGGCGAACAGGGCCTGTCCGGTCTCCAGCACCTGTTTGATCAGGCCCTTCTTCAGTTTCTGGGGGCCGGGGGCTGCCGAGAACTCATCTACGAAATAGGGGAAGGTGAGGTTGTCGGCCTCCTGGTCGTACAGGGCCAGATAAAAATTGCGGGCGTAGATCAGTCCCCCCACGATATTATGCAGGTCGGAGCAGAGGGTCTTCAGGTCGGAAGCGGCGGCGGCTTTGTCAGATATCTTGTACAGCGCGGTCATGAAGGCCTGGGCCTGTTTTCTGGCGGTCAGCTCCTCGCTGGTGGTGATGATGGCCAAAGCCTCACCCCGCTTGTTCTTGACCACGTCCGAGGTCAGCAGGGCCTCAAACGTGGTGCCGTCCTTGCGGAGGTTGATGGCCTCGCGGGTCAGCCGTTTGATCTTCTTGGCCTGTTCGGGGTCCAGCGGGCTCCAGCGGCCCTGGGGGGCAAAGATCTTGACCTCCTGTCCCGCCAGCTCCTCCACCGTGTAGCCGTGCATCCGGGCCTCGGCCGGGTTGGAATAGAGTATCCGGCCCTCCAGGTCCGAGATGGTCACCCCCATCGGCAGGCTGTTCACCATCTGCTCCAGGGCGGCCAGTTTCTCATGGGTGCGCTTCAGCTCCAGCTCCAGCACCTCGGCCTCGGCCATCCGGATGCGCAGGGCGTGCAGCTCGCTGATCAGCTGTTCCCTGGATTTGGATTGATCTTCCATAAAATTGCCCTCTTAATGTTTCTATGGGATCAGTTAACGGCCTTTTCTCCCAGCTTATTCAAAAAGGCCTGCGCTTTTTCGATGGTGTCCTGTTTGTTTATCTCCCGGGCGATGTCCAATGCCTCGGCGGCGGAATCTTTTGACCGTTCCGGATCGTCAAGTTCATTGCAAACCTCCGCCTGGTCCAGTAAAATTTCACAAAGGTCGTACCTGCTTTCCAGCCGGCGGAATAACGGAAGGGATCGATCGAAGAATTCCCGGGCTTCGGAATATTGCCCCAGATCAAAGTGGATCCGGGCGATGCTGGAATGAGCGATGGCCTGGTCCCGGACATAGCCCATTTTCATGGCTCCATCAAGCTGAAGCTGGAAACAGGCCAGGGCGTCGTCATATTTTTTCATGTCGGTGTAAACTGAGCCCAGGTTGCCCACCGCCTGGGTGATAAAGGTGGAATCCCCCAGCTCCCGGCCGATCTCCAGCGCCCGCCGGGAATGTTCCAGCGCCAGGTCCAGTTGGCCCCGTTGCTTGTAAACGGCGGAGATATTGCCCAAAACCCTGCCCATGCCAATTTGGTCCCCCAGGCCCTCAGAGATATCCCTCATCTTCAAATAATATTCAAGGGCTTGGTCCAGATCGGCCCGGTAAAAAGAGAGATTCCCCAAGGCGTTGTAAATGTTGCCCTGGTTGCGAATATCCCCCTGTTCCCGGGCATTCTCCAGGCTTTGGTTAAAGTGCTCGAAGGCCGCCGGATAATTGCCCCGGCTGCTGCAGATGATCCCCATTATTATCCCGGCCCCGGTCAGGTTAAGGCGGTCTCCGATCCGCTTGAATATTTCTCCGCCCTGTTCGGCCAGGCTTAGGGCCGCATCCACATCTCCCAGGCTGTATACGACCCGGGACAGTTTCAGCATGCTGTGGGCCGCCAATGAGGAAAGGCCCGAGGCTTGGGCCGCTTTCAGGTTTTCCTCATAGCATTTCCGGGCGCCGGGCAGCCGGCCCAAAAACCAAAGGATCTCCGCTTTTTCATGCAGGACTTGGTACGGATAAAATCCTTTTTCCGGCGTGGCAAACCAAAGCAAGCGATGCTGGTAAGTTTTCATAGGTCAAACATCCAGTTCCAGCCCGATGGGGCAGTGGTCCGAGCCCATCACTTCGGGCAGGATATAGGCGTTCCTGATAACTTTCTTCAGATTCTGACTGGCATAGAAATAATCTATCCGCCAGCCCACGTTGCGGTCCCGGGCCCGGCTGATCACATCCCACCAGGTGTAGCGGCCGGGGGATTGGTCGAACAGCCGCAGGGTGTCCAGAAAACCAAGCTCCAGGAACCGGTCCACCCACTCCCGCTCCTGGGGCAGGAAGCCGGAGGTCTTGGAGTTCTCTTTGGGCCGGGCCAGGTCTATCTCCTGGTGGGCGGTGTTGACGTCGCCGCAGATGACGATCTTTTTGTCCTTCTTCAGGAGTTTTTTCATCTCCAGCAGAAAGGCTTCATAGAAATCCATCTTGTACTGCAGCCGCTCGGGCGAGGCCTTGCCGTTGGGAAAGTAGATGTTGAACAAAATGATTTTGCCGTAGTCGGCCTGAAGGATCCGGCCCTCGTCGTCGAACCGTGATACTCCGAAGGTTTGCTTCACCGAAAGAGGCTTTTCCCTGGAGAACAGCGCCACCCCGCTGTAGCCGGGCCGTTGGGCCGAGGAAAAGTGGACATCATACCCTTTGATGGTTTCCAGTTCCTTCACCACCTGCTCGGGCCTGGCCTTGGTCTCCTGCAGGCAGAGGATGTCGGGGCTGGTTTTCTCCACCCATGGGGCGAAGCCTTTTTTGAAGACGGCCCGCAGGCCGTTGACGTTCCAGGAGAGAAGCGTGATGCTCATAGCTTATTGTTTTTTATTGGACGCAGATCAACGCAGATAATCATTTACTTGATGGTTAATAATCAGCGAAAATCCGCGTATATCAGCGTCCTATTTTAACGTAACCGAGGCATCCGGGTCAAACGGGTTATGCCGCACCACCAGCGAGTACATGTAAGGATAAGACTCCTTCAAATGCCGGGCGTAGCCCAGCCACTCGCCCAGCAGCAGGCCGTACACCCGCTTGATGTCGCCGGAGAGATGCTGAAAGTCGGCCGGGGGCAGATCCTTCAGCGAGGTCCGGAACTGCAGTTCCTCGGTCAGGTGGGTGACTGCCCACAGCAGGTCGGTGAAGGTGGCGTGTTCCAGCAGATTCTGGTTCTCCAGCAGGCCCAGCACAAAGCCGCGCTTCCCCGAAAGAAAGTCCCTCAGGGCTCCCAGGTCGGCCCGGCGGGCATCCATCTGGAATTCTTTTTCCTGCAACTGCCGGCGGGCCTTGATAAAATCTTCAGCCTTCCAGGCGGCGCCGGGCCGGGCCAGGGACGACAGGTCGCTGAACCCCGGGTCATATTTGGCCAGGCCGGTTATCAGCTCGTTGCCCATCTCGCTGAAAAAGGCCCCGATCACCATGTTCATCTTGTTCAGCAAAGCCTTTTTCTCCCGCCGGACCATCAGGTCGTTCAGGATCAGGGTCACCAGCAGCACCTGGATGGGCACGAAGGCCAGGTCCTGAAGCATGTAAAAGAAGGTGTCGTGCGGTTTTTGGAATATCAGCACCTGGGCCAGATAAAAGGAGAACGAGATGGCGGCCAGCAGTGCGGCCAGGAAAAGATACCAGCGGGAAAGTTTCATGGTCCCTCCATAGGTTAACAGCTCAAATATAGCATTAAAACAAAGCGGCTGCAACAATAAATTGAAATAATTTGAAGGAGGCTTGACATTCCCGGGAATTTGTATTATCATATCAAGATATCCTGATATGTA
This sequence comes from bacterium, assembly GCA_030655055.1. Classification (NCBI taxonomy): domain Bacteria; species bacterium. The sequence continues at coordinate 17,229 of JAURWH010000219.1, read as the reverse complement.
AACAGACCACGTCCCGCTTGGATTGCTTCGTCTGCCAAGCGAGGGGCAGATCCCTTCGCCTGCCATGCCTGGCGGACCGCTCGGGACGTGCCTCGCAATGACGGGCGGGCCGGTGAACAAAAGGACAGAGAAGAAACATGAAACAAGCCGTAAAAACATTCAAGGCCCTGGGAGATCCCACCCGGCTGCGGATCGTCAAGCTGCTGGAGGGCGGAGAGCTGTGCGTCTGCCAGCTGATAGCGGTGCTGGGCATGGGCCAGTCCCGGATCTCGAGGCACCTTTCCATCCTCAAAGAAGCGGGGCTGATAGTGGACAACCGGAAGGGGAAATGGGTCCACTACCGGCTTTGCTGCCCGGATGCCTCAAAGAACATCTGCGCCTGCCTGAACGGCCTATCCGATGACAAGGCGGTCAAACAGGACCAACGGGCAGCCCGGGGGGCCAAGCCGCTGGCGCCCTGCAAACCCAATATCCATAAACCAGAAACCAAACGCAAGGATCAGTGACATGTCTGAGCATCTTTCCAAACGTCTGTCATTCCTGGACCGTTACCTGACGCTGTGGATCTTTTTGGCCATGGGCCTGGGGGTGCTGCTGGGCTGGCTTTCCCCGGCCGCGGTGCATTCCTTCAACACCAAGTTCAGCGTCGGCACCACCAACATCCCCATCGCCATCGGGCTGATACTGATGATGTTTCCGCCCTTGGCCAAGGTCAAGTACGAGGAACTGCCCAAGTTCTTCCGCAACTGGCGGGTGCTGGCGCTCTCGCTGGTGCAGAACTGGATCATCGGTCCCATCCTGATGTTCTTTCTGGCCATTCTTTTCCTGCGCGACTACCCAGCTTACATGGTGGGGCTGATCATGATCGGGCTGGCCCGCTGCATAGCCATGGTCATCGTGTGGTGCGAGCTGGCCGGAGGGGACAATGAGTATTCCGCCGGCCTGGTGGCTTTTAACGCCATTTTCCAGATGTTGTTTTATTCGGTCTTCGCCTACCTCTTCATTACCGTGCTGCCCCCGCTGTTCGGGCTGAAGGGCATTGAAGTGCATGTCGGCATCTGGCAGATCGCCCAAAGCGTCCTGATCTACCTGGGGATCCCGTTCTTCGGCGGGATGCTGACCAGGTTCATCCTTCTCAAGAAGAAGGGGAAGGAGTGGTACCAGACCAAATTCATTCCCCGGATCAGCCCCGTCACCCTGGCGGCGCTGCTGCTGACCATCGTGGTCATGTTCTCGCTTAAGGGCCAGACCATCGTCCAGCTGCCCATGGACGTGGTGCGGATAGCCGTTCCGCTGCTGATCTATTTTGTGATCATGTTCTTTGCCTCGTTCTATATGGGGAAAAAGCTTTGCGGAGATTATCCCAAGACGGTGACCATCGCCTTCCATGCCTCGGGCAATAACTTTGAACTGGCCATAGCGGTGGCGGTGGGGGTGTTCGGCATCAGCTCGGGGCAGGCCTTTACCGCCGTCATCGGGCCGCTGGTGGAGGTGCCCGCTCTCCTGATGCTGGTGAACATAGCTCTGTGGCTCAGACGCAGGTATTTTACCCACGAAACACACTAAAGAGCACGAAATATATGTAAGGGATTGAGTAATATGGCAACGGACAAACATAATATCAATGCATGTTTCGGCAACAAAGGCCTGTTAATAGCAGGCATGACGCATCTTTCCGGAAGCGAGGCCCTGGAGACCGCCAAAAATGGCGGGCTTTTGGTGGATCTGCGGGCTCCGGTCGAGACAGATTACAAGAAGTTCGACCTGCCGGAGGTGCTCTACATCCCCGCCCCGGAACTGGAAACCCGCCTGGCCGAGCTGCCGAAAGACCGCCCCCTGATCATAGCCGATTCGGTGGGGCTGCGCAGCAAGGAGGCGGTAAGGTATCTGATGGAACATGGTTTCACCAATGCCGCCAACCTCAACGGCGGGATACTGGACTGGGAACACGACGGTATGCCGATCAAGGTTGACGACAGCAAAAAACTCTCCGGCTCCTGCACCTGCAGGCTGCGGCCGCCGGGGAAGTAGACTGCCCACTAAAAAGCACTAAAAATCTTTAAAGGCAAAAACAATGAATAAGAATCATCCGATCGTCAACAAATCACTCTGCAACGGCTGCGGGGCCTGCATTCAGGCCTGCTGCAAAAAGGTCTATGAGCTGATCAAGGGCAAGGCCGCGGTCAAGAACGCAGACGAATGCTGCGGCACCGGGGAAAAATGCCTGCCAGCCTGCCCCACCGGGGCAATTTCCTTCCCGGAAAAGAAAGAAGGAAAGACAGAGTGCTCCTGCAGTTGCGGCTCGGGGTCTTCCTGCTGTTAACCTCGCAACGTAAGACTCTCCCTCTCCTCCCAGGAGAGGGAAGAAGGGAGAGGTCAATAATATATGTCACACGAGCACAAACACGATCACCGGGCTGACAGCCTGAAAGGGCTGAAGTGGACCCTGGTCCTGACCGCGCTTCTGATTCTGGTGGAGTTCCTGGGCGGCTGGCTGTCGGGTTCATTAGCCCTGGTCTCCGACGCCGGCCACATGCTGACCGACGTGCTGGCGCTGGGCCTGTCATTGCTGGCCATCCGCTTTGCCACCACTCCGGCCAACGCCAAAAAGACCTACGGCTTCTACCGGCTGGAGATCCTGGCGGCCCTGCTGAACGGGGTGACCCTGATAGTCCTCTCGGGGTATATCTTCTACGAAGCCTGGCAGAGGTTCAGTTCGCCATCAGAGATCAAGAGCGGACTGATGATCATTGTGGCCCTGGCCGGGCTGGCCGTCAATATTGCCGGGTTCTTTGTCCTGCGGGCCTCCAGCAAGGATAATCTCAACGTGCGGGGCGCCTTTCTGCACGTGGTGGGCGACCTGCTGTCCTCGGTGGCGGTGATCATAGGCGGGCTTATCATCCGCTTCACCGGCTGGCTGTTGATAGACCCGGTATTGAGCGTCCTGATAGGGATCATGATACTGAAGGGGGCCTACGGGCTGGTGAAGGAATCGGTGGACATCCTGCTGGAGGCCGCTCCGGCGGGGATCGAGAGCGCGGAGATCGAAAAGGCCCTAAGCGGGATCAAAGGCGTCAAAGCCCTGCACCATCTGCACGTCTGGAGCCTGTCCTCGGGGATCCACGCCTTAAGCGCCCATGTGCAGATAGAGGACCAGATGACCAGCCAGAGCGATGCCCTGCTGGCAGAGATCCAGGAATTGCTGGAGCATAAATTCGGAATACTGCACACCACCATCCAGTTCGAATGCACAGAGTGCAACGGGGTGAACTGCCACATAACGGAAACAAAGAACAGCTGCGGCCACAAATAAACACAAGGACTGCAAATATGAAGATCCAGATCCTGGGCACCGGCTGCCCCAAATGCAAGACCCTGACCGCCAACGCCGAGAAGGCGGTCAAAGAACTGGGCATAGAAGCGGAGATCGTCAAGGTCTCGGAACTGAAGGATATCATGGCCTTCGGGGTGATGATGACCCCGGCCCTGGCCATTGACGGCGTGGTCAAGTCCACCGGGCATCTGCTTTCGCCGGAGCAGATAAAGAAACTGATCTCCTGAACCGCAAAGCGAAGCACTGAGTTTAATCGAAGTGACGCGAAGAACGCAAAGAACCATAAATTTAAGGGGAAAAATGAAAATAAACAATAAAATTATTTTATCAACAGCAATGCTCTTCTTTCTTGCCCTTCCCTTGGCGGCGCAGGACACCAAGTCTGTTACGGTGAGCAAAGACACCATAACCGCCAAGGCCGCAACAAAAAGCAAAACGAAGACCGCGGTTAAAAAGAAAACGGTTGCCAAGACCGACAGCCTGAAAACCAAGCCGATCAAGCCTCCCAAGCTGGTGGACCTGGGGGCCGGGAAATGCATTCCCTGCAAGATGATGGCTCCGATCCTGGAAGAGCTGAAAAAAGATTACGCGGGAAAATTGGAGGTGGTGTTCATAGACGTCTGGCAGAATGCCGACGAAGGCAGCAAGTACAAGATCCGGGTGATCCCCACCCAGATATTCTACAGTCCCGAGGGAAAGGAGCTGTTTCGCCACGAGGGCTTTTATTCCCGGGAGGATATTTTGGCCAAGTGGAAGGAACTGGGTTACGAGTTCAAGAAATGATAGAAACCGTTTTCATTAAGCTGTCCCACGCAGTGGAGGGTGCACCGGCCATCGCCCTTGTCGCCTCCCTCCTGTGGGGCATACTCAGCATCATCCTAAGCCCCTGCCATCTGGCCAGCATTCCGCTGATCGTGGGTTTTGTGGATGAGCAGGGCCGGATCTCCACCAAACGGGCTTTTCTGATCTCCCTGCTTTTCGGGGCCGGAATCCTGATCACCATTGCCGTCATCGGCGCGGTGACCGCGGCCCTGGGGCGGATGCTGGGCGACATAGGAAGGTGGGGCAATTATTTTGTGGCCATCATCTTCTTCCTGGTGGGACTGCACCTGATCGGGCTGATCCCCATGCCCTGGGCCGGGGCCAACGCCTCGGGGTACAAAAGAAAGGGTTTGCTGGCCGCCCTGATCCTGGGCCTGATCTTCGGGATAGCCCTGGGACCCTGCACCTTTGCCTACATGGCCCCGATGCTGGCGGTGGCCTTCCGCACCGCTTCCACCAACCCGATTTACGGGGCCGGGCTCCTGCTGGCATATGGACTGGGGCACTGTTCGGTGCTGGTGCTGGCCGGGACCTTTACCGAGGTCATCCAGCGTTATCTGAACTGGAGCGAGAGATCCAAGGGCACGGCCATCGTCAAGATCGTCTGTGGAATACTGGTGATCCTGGGCGGGGTTTATATGATACTAACTGCTTAATAAGAAGGCACAAGATACATGTGGCAGAATTTTGTCGACCGGCTGGTCTATAACTGGCTGGGGATGGCCCCGGAAGCCCACTTCACCAAGGCCCTGCACTTTTTCATCTACGACAGCGTCAAGGTGCTGTTCCTGCTGGCGGTGATAATCTTTTTGATCACCATGATCCGCACCTGGCTGCCACCGGAGAAGACCCGGAAGATACTTAGTCACAAGCGGACCTTCATCGGAAACATCCTGGCGGCCCTGTTCGGCATCATCACCCCGTTCTGTTCCTGCTCGGCGGTGCCGCTGTTCATAGGCCTGGTGGAGGCGGGCGTGCCGCTGGGGGTCACCTTCTCCTTCCTGATATCCTCGCCCATGATCAATGAGATAGCCCTGGTGATGCTGTGGGGCATGTTCGGGTACAAGATAGCCCTGCTTTACATCGGCAGCGGACTGGTGATCGCCGTTACCGCCGGTTATGTGATAGGGAAGCTGAAACTTGAGAAATGGGTGGAGGGATTCGTTTACCAGGCCAAGGTGGGTGTGATTCCGGAGGAGTCCTGGACCTTTAAATACCGGGTAATATATTCCAGGGACTACATGCTGGACATTCTTAAAAAAGTGTGGCCCTACGTTTTGGTCGGTATAGCGGTGGGCGGGGTGATCCACGGCTTCGTGCCCCAGGACTTTCTGGCCAGATACGCCGGCAAGGGCAATTTCTTTGCGGTGCCGCTGGCGGTGCTGATAGGCATCCCGCTGTACTCCAACGCCGCCGGGATGGTTCCTGTTGTTAAGGCCCTGTTGGACAAGGGGCTGGCCTTGGGGACGGCCCTGGCCTTTATGATGGCGGTGATCGGGGCCTCTTTTCCGGAGATGGTCATCTTAAGAAAAGTACTGAAAATTCCCCTGCTGGTGATATTCTTCGGGATACTTACCATCGGGATCATCCTGGTGGGCTATTTGTTCAACGCCATCCTGTGAAATGAATTTACCGGATCCTTAAAAATATCTCTTGCAATTTCTGCGGTTTTGCCATATAATATTGAGGACTTGATGATTAAGAGGAGAGCGGGTACAAAACCCGCTCTCTTTTGTCTTTAAACCGGTAAGCACAAAGAGGCCCCTAAACTATAAGGAAGCCATGAAGGACAGGAAATTTATTTCTGGTTTCCTGGCAAAACCATTTAATACAACGGTTGATTATAAGCAGACAACGTTTCACAAATGCCCAGCGAAGCCGAAATAATAAATAAAATAAGCGACCTGGCCGGATCTTTTTTAAATGAGATGGGACTGGAGCTTTACGACGTGGAGTATTCGTCCGTCTCCGGAAGCTTACAGGTCTTCATCCAAAGGCCGCAGGCCGGGGTCAGCATGGGCGACTGCGCCAAGGTCTCCCGGAAACTTTCCGAGGAACTGGACAAGGAAGACCTGATCGACTCGGCCTATATGCTGGAGGTCTCATCCCCCGGCCTGGACCGGCCGCTGAAGAAGGAAACCGATTACCAGAGGTCCCTGGGGCGCCTGGCCAAGATGAAACTGGTCCAGCCGGTGGACGGCAGTTATGAACTGCTGGGCCGGCTGCTGGAATACCGCGAGGGCACGGTCAAAGTAGGAATGGAGGGCCGGGAGCCGATATGGATCCCCCTTTCCCAGATCAAGAAGGCCCGGCTGGAGCTGGAGAAAAGTCCAAAACCCTAAATGCCTGCAGACCTTTTCACACAAAGCCGCCAAGGACACAAAGCAAATGCAGACCTACTCTTAGTGTTCTTTGTGTCTCTGTGTGATGAACCTTGTAAAATTATTTGAAAAACAAAAAATACATTTTGGAGAAAGACAGTGTCCAACATAGATATCATTGAAGCTTTGAACGAAATAGCCCGCCAGAAGAACCTGGACAAGGAATTCGTGATCGAGAAGCTTAAGGAAGGCCTGCTGCAGGCCTGCAAAAAGAGGTTCGGCACCTCCGACAACATCGTGGTGGAGATCGAGGACGAGGCCGGCGACATCGGGATCTTTGCCACCCGGGAAGTGGTGGAGGAGATCACCCGGCCGGGGCTGGAGATCACCGTGGCCGAAGCCAAGGACTACCTGGACGACCCCCAGGTGGGCGACACGGTGGAGGTGATCCTGCCCTTTGAGGATTTCGGGCGGCTGGCCATCCAGTCCACCAAGCAGGTGCTGTTCCAGCGGATCCGGGAAGCCGAGCGGGAGCAGGTCTACAGCGATTTCGCCAGCCGGATCGGGGAGATAGTCTCGGGCACGGTCCAGCAGATCAACCGGGGGGACCTGCTGATCAGTCTGGGGCATTCCGAAGCGGTGCTGCCTTTCAAGGAACAGATCCACGCCGAGCGCTACCAACAGGGACGCTCCATCCGGGCCTGCCTGAAGGAGGTCAACAAGACCATCAAGGGGCCCCAGATCGTCCTGTCGCGGACCACTCCCGAGTTCGTCAAAAAACTTTTCCAGCAGGAAGTGCCCGAGGTCCGGGACGGCCTGGTGGAGATCAAGGCGGTGGCCCGTGATCCGGGCGACCGGGCCAAGGTGGCGGTCTACTCCAAGGAGAACAAGGTGGATGCGGTGGGAGCCTGCGTGGGCTTAAAGGGGGTGCGGGTCCAGGCGGTGGTGCGGGAGCTGGCCGGGGAAAAGATAGACATAGTGCCCTGGTCCTCCGACCCGGCCATGTTCGCTTCCCGGGCCCTGGCCCCGGCCAAAAGCCTGGACGCCTTCTCCGACGAAGAGCACAAGCGGATCACGGTGATATCCCCCGACGACCAGTATTCGCTGGCCATCGGCAAGAAGGGGCAGAACGTGAGGCTGGCGGTGCGGCTGACCGGTTGGAACATCAACGTGGTGACCGAGAGCGAATACCAGGAGCGGATGGATGCCGTCAGCCAGGCGGTCATTCCGGTCAACGACCTGGACCTGGCCGACAAGATAAAAGCCAAGCTGCTGGAGGCCGGATTGGATGACGCCGAAAAGATCATCGCCGCCGGCCAGGAAGGCCTGACCAACCTGCCGGGCATCGGCGAGAAGACAGCGGAGAAGATACTGGCCACGGCCAAGGAAGCCAAGGACCAGAAGCTGATGTCATTGATGGAACAGGCCGGAACCAAGGCCGGGGCCAAAAAAGAGGCCCCGACCGAGCCGGACGTGGAGCAGGAGGAAGATGATGAGGAAGCCGATTCCGTCCCGGATGACCAGCCCGCAGAAGGACCGGCCTCCCAGCCGGAAGCAAAAGAGCCGGAGCAGGAAGAAGAGAAGGCCCAATAATCCTCCCGCCCCGCCCACAAAAACACAGGACCTGAAATATTTTGACCCCAGAGGGACAAGCAAATAGGAGAAATCATGGCTGAAGACAAAAAACCCGCCGCAAAAAAGACCACTGCCAAACCCGCCTCCGCTCAAGTTTCGGAGCATAAACCACAGACGGCCAAAGCTCCGGCGGACAAGCCCGCCTCCGCCAAAGCATCGGAGCACAAGCCTACTACGGCCAAAACTACTGCCATCGCCAAGGCTGCGGCAGTCAAGCCGGAGTCCAAGCCCGAAGCAGCCAAGCCGGTGGCCGCCAAAGCCGCTGCCCCCAAGGCCCCGGCCAAGCCGGCCGCCAAAAAAAGCGCGCCCGAGCCCACACCTCGACACGGAGCTCGACAGGCTCATCCCAGCAGCTCGGTGCAGGCGCCGGCCAGGGTGCTCAAGGTATTTGAGGCCGCCAAGGACCTGAAGATGTCGGGAGACGCCCTGCTGGGGATCCTCAAGGAGCTTAACTTCAACGTTAAGACCAGGATGAGCGTCATCACCGATGACATGATAGCCTCGGCCAAACTGCGGCTGGAGCAGGGCAAGCAGGACGTCAAGAAGGAACAGGAACAGCAGAAGAAGATCCAGGAAAAGAAGGAAGCCTCGGTCAAGGCCGAAGCCGACGCCCAGGTGTATATCCCGCCCACCCCGGTGATCGTTTCCCGGGTGGACTATCCCAAGGAATTTTCCGAGCCCTATCCCGAGGCGCCCAAGGGAATAAAACCCGGAGTTCCCCGCCCCGGCGGCCCGATGCGTCCCGGATCGCCCCGCCCGGCCCTGCGGCCCGGAACGCCCTACACCGGAACCCCGCGCCCCGGCGGCCCGTTCACCGGAGCCCCGCGGCTGGGGGCGGTGCGTCCCAACGCGCCCCACGCCCCCGGCGCCCGCCCGCCCATGACCGAGGAGGATTCGGAGCAGCGCAGAAGGCGGAGACGCAGACGCAAGAAGAAGGAAAAGCGCCCGGTGCTGGACCAGGCGGTGGTGGCGGCCACGGTCAAGCAGACCATGGCGGCCATCCAGCGCGGCAAGGCCCGGCGTTCCTATAAATCCAAGGACAAGGAAGACATCCAGGGCCAGGAGACCCCGGAACAGGTGGTGCGCCTGCCGGAGTATTCCTCCATCAGCGACCTGTCCCATGCCATGGGGGTCAAGCCTTCCGAGGTGGTGGCCAAGGCGCTGGGACTGGGGATCATGGCCACCATCAACCAGCGGCTTGACCTGGACACCCTGGCCACCATCGCCGATGACTTCGGGTACGTGGTGGAAGAGATGGAGGAGTTCACTCCCGAAACTCCGCAGGCCCAGGAGAATACCGCCCCCATGAAACTTTCGCCCCGGCCCCCGGTGGTGACGGTGATGGGACACGTGGACCACGGCAAGACCTCCCTTTTGGACCGGATCCGCAAGAGCAGCGTGGCCGAAGGGGAATTCGGCGGCATCACCCAGCACATCGGGGCCTACGAGGTCAAGGCCGGCAAGGGCACTATCACCTTTCTGGACACTCCGGGCCACGCGGCCTTTACCGCCATGCGGGCCAGGGGCGCCCAGGTGACCGACATAGTGATCCTGGTGGTGGCGGCCTCGGAAGGGGTGATGCCCCAGACCCAGGAAGCCATCGACCACGCCCAGGCCGCCAAGGTCCCGGTGATCGTGGCCATCAACAAGATGGACCTGCCGAACGCCGACCCTATGAGGATTAAGCAGGAATTATCCAAGCAGAACCTGGCCCCCGAGGACTGGGGCGGCAAGACCATATATGTGGAAGTTTCGGCCAAGACCGGCGCCAACATCGACAAACTGCTGGAGATGGTGCTGCTGCAGGCCGAGATGATGGACCTGAAGGCCGATCCCGACTACCAGCCCCGGGGGGTGGTGATCGAGGCCCGGCTGGACAAGGGCAAGGGCCTGCTGGCCACGGTGCTGGTGCAGCAGGGGACTTTGCAGAAGGGCCAGCCTTTTGTGGCCGGCAACTTCAACGGAAAGATCAGGGCCATGTACGGCGAACGGGGGAATCTGGTGACCAAGGCCGGGCCGTCATCGGCCGCAGTGATACAGGGTTTCAACGGCGCGCCCATGGTGGGCGATGTCTTCCAGGTGATGGACAACGAGTCGGATGCCAAGGAACTGGCCCTTAAGCGCCAGCAGCTGAAGCGGGAACAGGAGTTCCGGCCCGGCAAGAAGGTGACCCTGGACGGATTGTACGACCAGATGCTGGCCGGAGAGATCAAGGAACTTAAGCTGATCGTCAAGGGCGACGCCGGCGGCTCTGTGGAGGCCATCGCCGACTCGGTGTTCAAGATGTCCACCGACCAGCTGAAGATAGCGGTCATCCACAAGGGGGTGGGCGCCATCACTGAATCCGACGTGCTGCTGGCCGAGGCTTCGGGGGCCATCATCATCGGCTTCCACGTCCGGCCCGAGGAGCGGGCCCGGGAGCTGGCCGAGCGCGAGGGAGTGGACATCAGGATATACAACATCATCTACGACGCCCTGGAGGACATCAAGAAGGCCCAGACCGGGATGCTGGCGCCGGTGTTTAAAGAATCGGTGCAGGGCCGGGTGGAGGTGCGCGAGACCTACAAGATCTCCGGGGTGGGGACCATCGCCGGCTGCTTCGTGCTTTCCGGCAGCATTGCCCGGAACAACAAGGTGCGCCTGCTGCGGGACAACGTGGAGGTCTTCAACGGGAAACTGGCCTCGCTCAAGCGCTTTAAGGACGACGTGCGCGAGGTGCAGAACGGCTTCGAGTGCGGCCTGGGCCTGGACGGGTTCAACGACATCAAGAAGGACGACATCGTGGAGAGCTACGTCATAGAGGAAGTGGAGCGCAAGGAGGAGAAGACCTAGGGCCCGAAGACGGAATTCAGAAGATTGAATATAGGAGTTATGCGATAAACATGCAGGTTGGTTCAACGGCTATTGAATCAACCTGCTTTGTCAAAGAGTATGTATGAAGACAAAAATATTGTTAACAATTTATAAGATGAAGAACTATTTTCTTATAGCTGTATTTTGTTTACCTTTATCTGCCTTCGCCCAGCAGGATCATTTCTATACCCCTAAGAACCTTAAAGCCAATGCCCCGGCCCTGATCATCACCTCCTGCACCGGCGCCACCAAGGCCGACCTAGACAGCAACAAGGCCATCGCCGATAAACTGGGCTGGGTCCTGGCAACGTGCGCCGGAACAAAAAATCATCAGGATGCGTCTCTCAACGATCGCTATATATATGCTACCTATCAAAGCCTAATTTCCAAATACCAAATTGACCAATCACGAGTGTACATCTACGGCTTCTCCGGCCAGGCGGTGCAGGCCATGATGGCGGTTTTCTTGCATCCCTCAAAGTTCAAAGGAGCGGTGGCCATCTGCGCCCATGCCGGGGCCATGCAATATGCCAACTGGGAGATGCTGAGGGACAAACGCTTCTATCTGGTCTCCCGGGAGCGGGACTGGAACCTGAACGACAATAAACAAATTCACCAGGCTTTTCTGGAGAACAGTATTTCCGATACTTTGATCATCACCCCCGGCCAGCACGGACCCAAGACCAGGAGGGAGTTGTTCGAGGGGTGCAAGTGGTTAAATAACCCCAACCCCCGTCCCCTTCCCCCGGGGGAAGGGGAGTAAGGGGATAGGGATAATTTATGCCAATCATCCAGATCTTCGGAACCAACAAATGCCAGAACACCAAGGCTGCCCAGCGTTTTTTCAAGGAACGGCGGGTGCCGATACAATTCATTGATCTTGCTGAAAAGGGCTTGAGCGAGGGCGAGTTTCAGAGCATCAAGAAGGCGGTGGGGTTGGAGAATATGCTGGACAGGGAGGGCAAGGAATATCAAAAGCAAAATCTCAAATACATTACTTTCGATGTCGAGGCCAAGCTCAAGAGTAATCCGCTGCTCTTAAAAACACCCGTTGTCAGACAATCACCTAAGGCCACGGTGGGCTATGTGCCGGAGACTTGGAAACAGTGGCTGGCGCAGAGTTGACGGAATCCATAAATTGACCGCCCCCTCGATCCCCCTCCCGTGAGGAGGGGGAAGACAAGAACCCCTTCCCTCGCGGGGAAGGGGCAGGGGTTAGGTCCCCAGATATAATATAAAAAGGAGACATCTTGCAGCAGCCGCCGTTTGCCGAGCCTTACAAGACCAAGATGGTGGAGTCTATCCGCCGCACCACCCGCCAGGAGCGGGAGAAACTGATAGCCTCCGCCGGGTACAACCTGTTCAACCTGAAAAGCGATGACGTGTTCGTGGACCTGCTGACCGACTCCGGCACCGGGGCCATGAGCAGCGCCCAGTGGGCCGAGATAATGCTGGGCGACGAGTCCTACGCCGGGGCCAGCTCGTACTACAAGCTCAAGCATACCATCGAAGAACTGTTGGGGATGCCCTATTTCCTGCCCACCCACCAGGGCCGGGCGGCCGAGAACGTGCTTTTCTCCGCTTTGATGGGCATGGAGGCCCCGGGTTTTGTGGTGCCGGGCAACAGCCACTTCGACACCACCAAGGGGCACATCGAGTTCCGCAAGGCCGAGGCCCTGGACTGCACCATCGACGAGGCCTTTGACACCACCTCCCCGCATCCTTTCAAGGGCAACCTGGACCTGAACAAGCTGGAGGCGGTCTTCAAGAAATATCCCAGGGAAAACATCCCGCTGTGCCTGATCACCGTCACCTGCAACTCATCGGGCGGCCAGCCGGTGTCGCTGGAGAACATCAAGGCCGTGTCCGCCATGTGCAAAAAATACGGGATCAGATTGTTCTACGATGCCGCCCGTTTTGCCGAGAACGCCTATTTCATCAAAATGCGCGAGCCGGGGTATGCGGACAAGACCATCAAGCAGATAGTGCGGGAGATGTTCGACCTGGTAGACGGCTGCACCATGAGCGCCAAGAAGGACGGGATCGTCAACATAGGCGGGTTCATCGCCTTTAAGGACAAGGAGCTGTTCGAAAAATCCTGCACCTTCAACATCGTGTTCGAGGGCTACATCACCTACGGCGGCATGGCCGGGCGGGACCTGGGCGCGCTGTCGGTGGGCCTGCGCGAGGCCACCGAGTTCGACTACCTGGAGTCCCGGGTGCGCCAGGTGACGCTATTGGGTGAAAAGCTGATGTCCTACGGCATTCCCATCCAGCAGCCGGTGGGCGGCCACGCCGTGTTCATTGACGCCAAGAAATTCCTGTCCCACGTTCCCAAGGAGCAGTTCATAGCTCAGACCCTGGGGGTGGAGCTTTACAAGGAAGGCGGGGTGCGGGGCGTGGAGATCGGAACTCTTTTGGCCGACCGGGATCCCCAGACCAGGGAGAACCGCTATCCGGCCCTGGAATTGCTGCGCCTGGCCATCCCGCGCCGGGTCTACAGCGACAACCATATGCTGTACGTGGCCGAGTGTTTGAAGAATGTCTATGACCGGAGGAACGAGATAAAGAAGGGTTACGCCATAGTACACGAGGCGCCGATAATGAGGCACTTCACGGTGGAACTGAAACCGGCCTGACCAATGGATGGTTCCAATAGACAGGATGTAATTTCAAGAAGTTATAACACAAAAGCCCCGCCAATGGCGGGGCTTTTGTTGGTTATGATCATTTTTGGTATTGTATGAACTATAAATATCTTCGGACCTTTTGCCGATAAGCCATATAGTCCTTTCCGAACTTTTGCTCCAAATACTTTTCCTCTCCCAGAATGATTAAGTGGTAAATCACCAAACTGTAAAGTCCCAGCGATATCATCCCCGGGTTCAAGCTGTATACCATGGAAGCCAGGGTCAGCAGGTCAAAGCCCAGGTACATCGGGTTGCGGCTGAAGCGGTACAGGCCGCCGGTCTTTAAAACAGTGTCCTCCTGCGGCAGGCCCAGCCGGGTGGATCGTCCAAGGTTGATAAGGCTTACGACGATCAGTGAAAGGCCAACCAGGGATAAAACATATGCAGTGTATTTTAACAGCGAAGGCGAATATGTTTCTATGGCCGGGAAACCCAGCACCGACAACAGTAATATGATCCAGGTCAAATAACCGGATATTTTCCCGGTATAGAACAGGACCGGATTGATGGTGGTCTTGCCTATGAGTTCCATATTACGCCTTCAGATGCTTTTTGACAAACCCGCAGATCTCATCCATCGCCTCTTTGGCCTCGGGGAACATCGGGGCGCAGGCAGGGTAGCAGTGGAACAGCCCTTTGCCCACGATCAATGTAACATCAACCCCGGCGGCTTTGGCCTTTTCGGCCAGGCGGGTGGAATCGCTCAATAACGTTTCGTCGCCTCCGGCAAAGATCAGCATCGGCGGCAGGCCGCGCAGGTCCCCGAACAGCGGCGAGATCAAGGGATCCCTGGGGTCGTTATCCCCGGCATAGTAACGGCTGAAGGTGGTCTGTGATTCCTTCCAGCAAAGGGTGTCCTTTTGGGCGTTGAAGGTCCAGGATTCGCCGGAGTTGCTGAGGTCGGTCCAGGGCGAGAGGGCTATGGACGCGCCGGGCAGGGGAAGCCCCTGTTCCTTAAGAGCCAGCTGGGTTGCAAAGACCAGATTGCCGCCGCCGGAATCGCCCATGAACGCTATGTCCTTAGGCTGGATGCCGTGCTCCAGCAGATACTTGTAGGCGGCCACCGAATCATTCAGCCCGGCGGGGTAGGGATGCTCCGGGGCCAGGCCGTAATCGAACAACAGTGATTGCACACCGCACTTTTTCACGAACTTGGCCACTATGCCCCGGTGGGCCCGGATGGAACCCACCACCAGCCCGCCCCCGTGAAAATATAGGATGGCCTTGTTCCTGGGCGCATCCTTGGGCCTCATCCATTCGGCGGCCAGTCTGCCGATCATGACCGGGGCCAGGCTGAAACCATCCGGCAGCTTGCCGAAGAAGTCCGCGCCCCGCTCGACCTCGGCCCGCAGGGACTGCAGGGAGGTGTCCCCGTCTACCGTGGTGGTCCTTTTCTTCTGGAATTTCAGCAGGTGCCGGTATTTAAGCAGGAACACGAACAGGCGGCTTTGAAAACTAGGCATGGGAATATCTTTCAGAATTTTACGGTTATTCCGGCCGTCAGGTAATGGAACAGGGAGAAAGTGTAAACTTTGCCCCCGCCGTCGGCGCCGCCCTCCAGCATCCGGTAGCCTATCCGGAGCGAGTGGCTTTCCTTGGGGCTGTACTGGAAGGCCAGCAGCACATCCTCGGCCCGGCCGTAGGGCGACCACAAGGCGTCGCTCTCCAGCAGCAGGCCGGCCTTTTCCGTCATATTATAACGGGCCATCAGGTTGATCAGCGGGACCACCCCTAGGTCGGTGCGGCGGGCGAAGGCGGAGTCGCTCATCAGGGCGATGTCGGCGCTACGGATCTTGGCGGTCAGGCCGGCCCCCAGCCCGAAAGCGGGCTTGTCAACAATTGAGTAGCGGTAGGTAAGCCGGTAGGAATCGAAACGGTAGGAGGAATGCACTGCTGTGCCCTGGTGAAACAGCTGGCCCTGGTAGTTGATGTCCCGCTCCAGGGTCCCCGTCCCCCGGACGGTGAGTGGCGCCGCCAGGGCAAATACCGTATGCCTTTCCGCCAGGGTCACTCCTCCCCGGAACCGCAGAGCAATAGCAGGCGAGGAGACGATCTCATCTGCCAGGGAGAACCTGGTTCCGCTGTCGCTGGGGATCTGAACGTCATTGTACCCGGTGAAGGCCGCCCCGCCCTCGAAATCTAAAAACCATTCGGAGCCGGTTCCGGTCCCGGAAAGCAGAGAGAGCAGGAGAGCCAGAAAAATATATTGTTTCATGCTACCTCCTTAAAATATGATCACCATACCGGCGGTGTACCTTAATCATGTTCGTTCTGTCCAGGGCTTAATGGAAAACGGGGGCCTCTGATCAATATTTATCTTCTGCTATACGCTTCTTCATCCCCTGCCAGCCGGCCGATTCCTCCCAGGCATGGCGGGACAGTTCCACCTGGGTCATCATGGCTGTCATCACGGTCATCTGTCCGTCGGACAGGATCTTCTTGGTGGAGAAGTTCTTGGCCCCTTCGGCGTAGCCGCAGGCCGCCAGCTTCTTAAGAAAGTCGACGTTGCGGGTCTTTATTCTCGTTACCTCGGTCTGCCAGCGGGTCCCGATCTGGGCCAGCCGCTTGTCGGCCACGGCGATGTGCTTGTCGGCATATTTCAATTTCACAGCCTTCAACAGGACGGGGTCGGCATAGCTCATCTCACCGGTGGACAGCTGCGGCAGCTTGCTGATCTCTATGGCCTGGAGGGAGTCCAGCTCGCTATGAGCCTGCTCGTACTCCCTTTGCAGCTTTGCTTCCTCCTGCTGCATGGCCACCCCGCGCTGAAATTCCTCCTGGGTCTGGGCGTAAACCGCCATCCAGGCTTCCTGGGCGGCCTTTATTGCCGGGGGTTCCATTTGGACCGGCTGGTTCATTGTTCCGGCCATAGCCATGGCCATGGCTATCTTCTGCTCCTTGGTCATGGACTGGATCCGCTTGGCATCGGCTTCGGTCATTCCGGCGCCCGGCATTCCGGCCGGCACGCCGTTGGGGTTGGCCCCCATGGCGGCCTTGGCCTGTTCGGTATAAGTGTTCTCGAAATCCTTTAACTGCTGGTCGGTGACCGCGAACAGCTTGGCGGCGCTGCAGGTGATGTTGCCTTCGGCGTCGGCCACGGCCACCTTGGCAAAGGCGTCCTTGGAGCTGGCCGGCGGAGCCGGCACGGCCTCCAGCATCTTGATCAGGTCCTGCTTGACCGGGACCTGGGCCGTCAGCGAAGCAACTGTCGTACCGAAGATAACAGCCAGAACAAGCAATTTTACTACGGTTTTCATTTGCGTTTCTCCTTTATTGTGAAGCGGTTCTAGTTCTGCTTTGAACTCATCCCCTCCTTCCCCTTCTCTTGGGGAATATTTGGGCTAACAACGGGGTAAGAGAAGGGGAGGCAAAGGGGTTGAGTTTGGGATTTCTGTTAAAACTGTGTGATCTCTATGTCTTCAATGACCATTGGCTCCTGCGGCTTGTCGTTGGCCCCGGTGGCGGTGTTGGCGATGGTGTCCAGGACCTCAAACCCCTCAAACACCTGGCCGAACACGCTGTAACCCTCGGCCGGGCCGCCGCCCTGGGGATGATCCAAAAAGTGGGCGCCCTT
>JAURWH010000218.1 GCA_030655055.1 bacterium | reverse complement strand
GGTGGTGGAGATGCCGGACATCAAGGGCCTGACCTTCGACCAAGCCAAGGAAGTTCTTTCCCAAAAGGGCCTGGACATAATGCTGGCCGGATGGCAGTACGATCCC
Organism: bacterium; assembly: GCA_030655055.1. Lineage (NCBI taxonomy): Bacteria > bacterium. Next base: position 4,378 of record JAURWH010000218.1, on the reverse strand, counting down.
GGCATCCCCGACAGCTCGGTGTCGATGCAGGAACCGGAGCCCAAGATGATGGTCAAGATCGGGCGCAAGGTGAAGGTGGTTTTAAGCCGGGGCACCGAAAAGATAGCCGTGCCGTATCTGGTGGGGCTCTCCTCGGTCCGGGCCATAAACCTGCTGGACCGGAGCGGGCTTAAGGTGGACGGCATCGACAGCCTGGCCAGCGACTCGGTGGCCCTGGGCTGCGTGGTCTGTTCCAATCCTCCGTCCGGCGCCCAGCTGACCCGTGAGAGCGGGGTCCGGCTCACCTTGAGCAGCGGACCCACCGAGGGCAAGATGCTGATGCCGGACCTGATGGGCAAAAAGCTGGCCGAGGTCCAGGGATCGCTGGTGGCCCAGGGCCTGGTGATAGGCCAGATCAAGTATCTGCCGGGCCAGTCGGCCGAGCCGGGAACCATCATAATGCAGGCTCCCCAGCCGGGCTTCGTGATCAAGGGCGGGGACACGGTGAACATGGCGGTCAGCGCCAACTGAGAGACTACAAACAAAAAATAAAATTTCAAAAATAAAAAACTTGGAACGATTTTTGATATTTTATATATTATATTTTATATTTTGAAGATGACCCTGATCGCAGCTTCCCTGTTGTCGGCCGATTTTGCCGAACTTAAGAACGAGATCCGCTCGGTGGAACAGGGCGGGGCGGACTGGCTGCATCTGGATGTGATGGACGGGCACTTCGTGCCCAATATAACATTCGGGCCCTTCATCGTTAAGGCCATCAAGGGAGTCTCCCAGCTGCCGCTGGATGCCCATCTGATGATCACCGATCCCCTGAAGTACGCCTCGGAATTCGCCAAGGCCGGCGCCGACTACATTACCATCCATGCCGAGGTCATAGAAGACCTTAAGTACGCGGTCGATCAGATCAAAAAGCTCAAGGTCAAGGCCGGCCTCTCGGTGAACCCCGAGACACCGCTGGACAAGGTTTTAGCGGTGATCGGCGAGATAGATCTTTTCCTGGTAATGAGCGTCCACCCCGGTTTCGGCGGGCAGAAGTTCATGCCCGAGGTTCTGGACAAAGTGCGGACCATCAAGAAACTAAAGGACCAGGGGAAGACCAAAACCCTGATCTCCATCGACGGCGGGATCAATCCCGAAACCTCGCGCCAGGCGTTGTCGGCCGGGGTCGATGTGCTGGTGGCCGGAGCGGCCATCTTCGGTATGCCGGACCGGGCCGCCCAGATCAAAGCCATCAGGGGCGTATGATGGACAAGAACGCCTTTAGGCTGATCAGCTACGGGATGTACCTGGTCTCCAGCTACGGGCCCGGCAAATTGAACGGGCAGATAGCCAACACCGTCTTTCAGGTAACAGCCGAGCCGCCGCTGATGGCGGTCAGCCTGAACTGCCAGAACTACACCAACGAGCTGATAAAGGGTTCCCAGAAATTCTCCGTCGCAATCCTATCCCAGGAGGCCCCCCTGACCCTGATCGGCACCTTTGGCTTCAAGTGCGGCCGCCAGGTGGACAAGTTCAGCGGGATGAAATACGAGACCTGCCCCAGCGGCAACCCCAAACTGCTGGAATACAGCCTGGCCCATTTTGATGTCGAGGTCACTCAGACCGTGGAGCTGGGCAGCCACACACTCTTCATCGGGAAAGTGGTGGAATCCCAGATCCTGGCCGAGGGGCAGCCCATGACCTACGAATACTACCATAAAATAAAAGGCGGCAAGACCCAGCAGAACGCTCCCTCGTATATCAAGGGTTAGGAATTTATTCCCGCTAAAATCTCGAAACCGCACGAAATGATTTAGATCTTTTCGTGTATTTAGTGGGGAAAATATAAAGTGGGAGAGATGCCATGAAGAAGTACACCTGCACCGTCTGCGGATATGAGTATGACCCGGTGGCCGGCGATCCCGACAACGGGGTCAAGCCCGGAACCTCTTTTAATGACCTGCCCGACGACTGGGTCTGTCCGGTGTGCGGGGCCGACAAGGATGCCTTTGAACCGGAAGACTAAACCAGCCAAGCTCTAAACCCCAATATCTAAATCCTAAACAAATTCCAAATACTAATATCCAAGTTTTGGTATTGATGCTTTGAGATTTAAGCTTGTTTAGAATTTAGTGTTTAGAAATTAGGATTTTAAGAAAAAGATGCTCCGGGAATTAAAGAAGAACATATACGCGGTCGGGGTGCAGGACTGGGACCGGAGGCTCTTTGACGAGCTGATCCCGCTGCCCCACGGCACCAGCTATAACTGCTATCTGGTCAAGGGCAGCCAAAAGACAGCGCTGGTGGATTCCGTGGACCCGGCCAGGTACCAGGAGCTGCTGGCCAACCTGGCCGAGCACCAGGTCAAGGCACTCGACTACATCGTCTGCAACCACGCCGAGCAGGACCATTCCGGCTCCATCGGTTTTCTGGCGGAGAAGTTCCCGCAGGCGACGGTGGTGACCAATGAGAAGTGCAAGGGCTTTCTGATGGACCTGCTGCACATCCCCGAGAACAGGTTTCAGGTGGTCAAGGATGGGGACACCCTTTCCCTGGGCGACAAGACCTTTGAATTCATCCTGGCCCCCTGGGTGCACTGGCCGGAGACCATGTTCAGTTTCCTGAGAGAGGACAAGGTCCTCTTCTCCTGCGATTTTCTGGGCTCGCACCTGGCCACCACCGACATCTTCGCCTGCGACGACACGGTTCTGGAGGGCGCCAAGCGCTATTACGCCGAGATCATGATGCCCTTCCGCAGCTCCATCGTCAAGCACCTGCAGAAGCTGGAGGCCATGGACATAGACCTGATAGGCCCCAGCCACGGCCCGGTGTATAAAAAGCCGTTCCACATCGTGGAGGCCTACAAGGACTGGAGCTCGGAGCAGGTCAGGAACGAGGTGGTGATCCCCTGGGTCTCCATGCACGGCAGCACCGAGGCCATGGTGAAGCACCTGACCGAGGCATTGGTTAAAAGGGGCATTTCCGTAAAACCCTTCAACCTTACCAAGACCGACACCGGCGAGCTGGCCTCTTCCCTGGTCGACGCCGCCACGGTGGTCCTGGCCACCTCCACAGCCCTGGTCGGCCCGCATCCCCAGGGGCTGTACGCCGCGGCGCTGGTGGGGGCCTTAAGGCCCAAGACCAAATTCCTGGGCATCATCGGCTCCTACGGCTGGGGCAGCAAGGCGGTGGAGACCATCAAGTCGCTTTTAACCAACCTCAAAGCCGAGGTGCTGGAACCGGTCTACATCAAAGGCGCGCCGCGCAAAGAGGACTTTGAGGCCCTGGACAAACTGGCGGATTCGATACTGGAAAAGCACAAAACACTGGGGCTGTTATAACCGTTTGAAATAGTTTGAAATGTTGGAATCGTTTGAGCGGGCAGAGCATCTAAGTATTTGGGAAGTAGATTGATGCAAACTTCAAACTGTAAACTTTCAAACTAAAGGAGAATACCATGATCAAGCAGAGCGTTCAGGACATCATCAACAAGCAGATCAACGCCGAGATGTATTCGGCTTACCTTTATCTGGGAATGGCGGGATGGTGCACCGACCAGAACCTAAACGGGGCCGCCCAGTGGATGAAGGCCCAGGCCAGGGAGGAGATGGGCCACGCCATGAAATTCTACAAGTTCCTGGAGGACACCAATTCCCAGATAGCGCTCAGGGCCATAGAGGCCCCGCCGGCCAAGTGGGCCAGCCTGCTGGCCGTCTTCGAGGACGCCTACAAACACGAGCAGAAGGTGACGGCCATGATCTACGACATCGTCAACCTGGCCACCAAGGAAGGCGACCACGCCACGGCCAGCATGTGCAAGTGGTTCGTGGACGAGCAGGTGGAGGAAGAGGCCCAGACCCTGGAGATAGTGAACCAGATAAAGATGCTGGGGGATTCCAAGGGCTCGCTGTTCATGCTGGACCGCCAGCTGGGCAAACGCGAGGGCTGAGCATTCCCGGAAGTTGAGAAGATACGAGGGTGGGAATGCTAATAGCGCCTATGCTTCACACCTTCGGATCTTCGGAAGTTCAAAGGTTCATAAACGGCAAACGTTTTTTAACGAACGCTGTCAGACCCGCCTGATCCCTGGCGGTATTTTGAGGGATCATTCAGTACAAACTGACGGCGTTTTCTATTTGCCGGGGGTTGCCCACGAAATACACGAAACAGATATTACTCAAGACGTATATAAATGTTCGACTCCTTAACTGAAAAATTCACCGGGCTTTTCAAGGACCTGACCGGGCAGGGCAAACTCTCCGAGGCCAACATCAAAGAGGCCAGCGCCAAGGTGCGGCGGGCCCTGCTGGAGGCCGATGTCAACTACACAGTCGTCAAGGACTTTGCGGCCGCGGTAGAGGCCAGGGCGCTGGGCGAGGATGTGCTGACCAGCATCACC
>JAURWH010000217.1 GCA_030655055.1 bacterium | reverse complement strand
CCTTGAGGCTGAAGCAGGTGCTAAAGATATATAAACAGTGATCACCGGGGAACCTACCACTGAAACACGGAAACTTGGAAACACGGAATATTTTTTACTTATACCATATTCACCCAATTTTATCTTTTCGTAAATTCGGTGTTTCCGTGGTAATAAGTTTTCAGGAAATACAAAAAACAACGGAGAGTCTGCATGGCTAAAACATCGGGCGAGCTGGAACGGCTGCTGACCCTGATCCCGTTCCTTAACAGCCGCCAGGGGCAGCCGGTCCAGGACATCGCCGCCGAGCTGGGGATCTCCCAGGCCCAGCTGCTGAAAGACCTGGACAGTCTTTGTCTTTACGGCACGCCGCCCTTTGGGCCCAACGATCTTTTCATGGCGGCGGTGGATGAACAGGGCCGGCTGGAGATGGCCTACACCGAGCAGTTCGCGGCGCCGCTCCACCTGCTTCCAACCGAGGCCATGGCCTTAAGGATGTCCCTGCTGCCGCTTTTGGCGGGGTCTTCAGGGCCATACGGCAAAACAGTGAAGGGGATATTGGACAAGATCGACCGGGCCCTGCTGCCCCAGGACCGCCTGGCGGTTGACCATCTGGATGAGAAGATAATGGCGGCGGTTCCGGGATCCACCAACCCCGGCGCCCTGGAAACATTGCGCAAAGCCCGGCAGCAAAATGTTCAAACAGAAATAGAATATTACAGCGGCTCCTCGGGCCAGAGTTCCACCAGGATAATCGAACCCTATGGCTTTGTGATGTTCAACGGCTCCTGGTATGCGGTGGCCTTCTGCCACAAGAGCCGGGAACAGCGGACCTTCAAGATCAGCCGGATCAAGCAGGCCAGACTCCTAAAGCAAAAATATCATATACCCGAAGGGTTTGACATCAACAAATTCGCCCAGGGCCACATCTTCAAGCCCACCGGGAACGAGCAGAAGGTGGTGCTGTGGTTCTCTCCGGCCATTGCCAGGTGGATACTGGAGCGCAATGCGCAGGCCACCAAGAACAAGGACGGCTCGGCCAGTCTGAGCCTGATGGCCCAAAACTTTGCCTGGATAGCCAGGTGGGTGCTGTTATATGGTCCTGAGGCCAGGATCATCAGCCCCCCGGAGGCCGTCCGGGAGCTTAAAAAGATAATCCAGGCTGCGATCTAGCCTTTTTGCCGGCAATTTGGTGCTAAAATGCCCGGTAAAGGACGTTTTTAGCGGGAGAATGTTTATTCTGCATAATCAATGATTGCAAGGACATACAAACTATTTTCATCTTTTTTAAGATATCGTTAACTTTTCGCTTGACATTTGGGGCGTTTTTGATTATAATACAAAGCTCTACAAAAACTATGGACACGATGGAATACTTAGTTCTTTGAAAACTGAATAGGGTCTTTATTAATAAAGAAAAGTAATAAGCACTTTAGAGCTTGGAATATATAGTCATTGGATTCTGCGATTGATGACTATTGGTTTTTAAAATTGTTTTTGGTCAAGCTACAAAGAGCACATGGTGGATGCCTTGGCAGATGAAGGCGATGAAGGGCGTGGTAAGCTGCGATAAGCTTCGGGGAGGTGCAAACTACCTTAGATCCGGAGATGCCCGAATGGGGAAACCCTTCCGAGTAATGTCGGAATACCACAGGAAGAAAACCTAACGGGAAGTATTCCTGTGGAGCTAACCTGGCGAACTGAAACATCTAAGTACCCAGTGGAAGAGAAATCAACTGAGATTCCCCTAGTAGCGGCGAGCGAACGGGGAACAGCCCAAACTCGGTCCTGCGTAATAGCTGGTGCGCGTTGCAGGGCGGGGGTATCAGGGTCGTTATTGGTTCCGTGTACCAACCGGAGCCGGAGAGTCAAAAAGTCGTTCCTTAGCCGAAAGGTCTGGGAAGTCCTACCATAGACGGTGATAGTCCGGTAGGCGAAAAGGAAGCGATCTCTCTTTGACGATACCTAAGTACCACGGAGCACGAGAAACTCTGTGGGAATATGGGGGGACCACCCTCTAAGGCTAAATACTCTCATCTGACCGATAGTGAACTAGTACCGTGAGGGAAAGGTGAAAAGTACCCCTGGCGGGGAGTGAAATAGTACCTGAAACCATGTGCTTACGATCAGTCGGAGCCTTGTATTTATACAGGGTGACGGCGTGCCTTTTGCATAATGATCCGGCGAGTTGCTTGTATGCAGCAAGGTTAAGCCCTTCTGGGGCGTAGCCGTAGCGAAAGCGAGTCTGAATAGGGCGTTTTAGTTGCATGCAGCAGACCCGAAACTGGGTGAGCTACCCATGGCCAGGATGAAGTGACGGTAACACGTCATGGAGGTCCGAACTGATGAACGTTGAAAAGTTCTCGGATGAGCTGTGGGTAGGAGTGAAAGGCCTATCAAACCCAGGGATAGCTGGTTCTCCTCGAAATATATTTAGGTATAGCCTCGGAAAGTTTGTGGCGGAGGTAGAGCACTGGATGGGGAAGGGATCTTACCAGATTACCGACCCCACTCAAACTCCGAATACCGTGCACATCAATTCCGGGAGTCAGGCAGTGGGGGATAAGCTTCATTGCCGAGAGGGAAAAAACCCAGATCGTCAGCTAAGGCCCCAAAGTGCCAGCTAAGTGAGAAAGGATGTGGAATTTCATAGACAACCAGGATGTTGGCTTAGAAGCAGCCATCATTTAAAGAGTGCGTAATAGCTCACTGGTCAAGTGGTTCTGCGCCGACAATTTACGGGACTAATAAGCTGGCCGCCGAAGCTGCGGACTTGACAGGCGTTCGCGTCTGTCATTTGGTAGAGGAGCGTTGCATTGTAGGATGAAGCGGTGTTGTAAGGCACCGTCGACGAAATGCAAGTGAGAATGCCGGAATAAGTAGCGAAAAACCAGGCGAGAAACCTGGTCACCGAAAACTCAAGGGTTCCTGGGGAAGGCTAATCCTCCCAGGGTAAGTCGGGCCCTAAGCCGAGGCCGAAAGGCGTAGGCGATGGAAATCCGGTTAATATTCCGGAACCACCGATCACGCGTCATCACCTAAGGGGGGACGCAGGAGTGAGATCCCATCCGCGATTGGTTGTGCGGGTCTAAGCTGGTAGGGGGATCCGGTTGGCAAATCCGCCGGGTCATTCAACCCCGAGAAGCGATGGGGAGTCCGTAAGGACGTAAAAGGGATCGAATCACGCTGCCAAGAAAATCCTCGTAGGGAGTTTGATTGGTGTCCGTACCGTAAACCGACTCAGGTGAGTGAGAAGAATATTCTAAGGTGCTCGAGATAACCTCCTTTAAGGAACTAGGCAAATTAGCCCCGTAACTTCGGGAGAAGGGGCCCCCGTTTCCGTCAGGTATATCCATATCGAAGCGGATTTGGGGCGCAGTGAAAGGGCTCAAGTGACTGTTTATCACAAACACATGACTCTGCTAAGCCGATGAGGCGATGTATAGGGTCTGACACCTGCCCGGTGCTGGAAGGTTAAGAGGAGATGTTAGTCGCAAGGCGAAGCATTGAATCGAAGCCCCAGTAAACGGCGGCCGTAACTATAACGGTCCTAAGGTAGCGAAGTCCCTTGTCGGGTAAGTTCCGACCTGCACGAATGGTGTAACAAATTGAGCGCTGTCTCAAAGGAGGGCTCGGCGATATTGTAGTGGCGGTGAAGATGCCGCCTACCCGCAGATGGACTAAAAGACCCCGTGAACCTTAACTGTAGCTTGGCATTGGCTTTTGATAATACTTGTGTAGGATAGGTGGGAGACTTTG
>JAURWH010000216.1 GCA_030655055.1 bacterium | reverse complement strand
AACAAGTTGTAGTGGAATTGAAGATATACGATCTGACCTCGATCAAGGGCAGCAAAACCGGTTTGGACCTGTTTGAACTGCTGCAAACCGTGAACGGTTCCGGCCGTTACTCTGTCAGCAAAAGCGAAAATGTCAACAAGCACTACAGCAATAATGACGGCAGTGAAGATCGTTCTTATTACCAGTCGAACGGTTTCGGCCGGTCGGCCAATGCGGACCTTTATGCTAATTTCGATGATATAATCGACAACATCGAGCAAAATGCGGCCCAAAACAAACTGTTCCTGGCGGCCAGCCCCTCTTTGCTGGTCCAGAACCGCACCTGGGGCCAGATGTCATCCGAAGTAAGCTATTATTATGACCATTCACAATACCAGGGACTCGGCTACAACGACAGGGTCAGCATCTCGTTATTTCCCAAAATCACCGAAACCGACATTGTTGAACTTAACGTCAGAATAAGCATTGATAATTACACCCAATCAACAATTGATGGTTTTTTAGAGAGCAATGTCACAACTGTTAATAATAAAACAATCCTGTTGGGCAAGATATCAAAAAAGATCACAAAAACCAACCGCCGGGGAATCCCTTATTTGAAAGACATCCCTGTTTTAGGCTTTTTCTTCGGCAAGGAAGTAAAAGTCACCGAAGATCACCAATTCCTGGTACTGGCCACACCCCATATTTACGAAGCCGGTGCAGGCATGACAGATTCCCTTAATATCAAAGAATAAATAAAAAATGCCAAAATTCTACGATCCAAGATCCATCGAGCCCAAGTGGCAGAAAAAGTGGGAGGAGGAGAAGACCTTTAAGGCCCCCGATTCCTCCGATAAACCGAAGTACTATGCTTTGGAAATGTTCCCCTACCCCTCCGGCTCCGGCCTGCATGTGGGCCATTTGAAAAACTACGTGCCGCTGGACGCCTTCTGCCGTTACAAGAGCATGAAGGGCTACAGCGTGCTGCACCCCATGGGCTGGGACGCCTTCGGCCAGCCGGCCGAGAACGAGGCCATCAAGCGGGGCCGCAACCCCCGGGAGATGGTGCCGGAATACGCCGCCAATTACAAGCGGACCCTTAAGCTGGCCGGGTGCAGCTACGACTGGGACCGGGAGATAGATTCCAGCCGGCCCGAGTATTACAAGTGGACCCAGTGGTTCTTTCTGCTGCTTTACAAGAAGGGCCTGGCCTACCGATCCACCGCGCCCATCAACTGGTGTCCCCAGTGCAAGACCGGCCTGGCCAACGAGGAAGTGAAGGAGGGCCGCTGCTGGCGCTGCGACACCCTGGTGGAAAAACGCCCCATGCCCCAGTGGTTCTTCAAGATCACGGATTACGCCGACCGGCTGCTGAAAGACCTAGATTCCCTGGACTGGTCGGCCGGGATGAAGGAGATGCAGAGGGACTGGATAGGGCGGAGCGAGGGAGCCACTGTTACATTTCAAATTGCAAATCCCAAATTGCAAATTGAAGTCTTCACCACCAGGCCGGATACTTTGTTCGGAGCCACTTTCATTGTCCTGGCGCCGGAGCATCCTATGGTCAAAGACATTACCACACCTGAAAAGATATCCGAAGTTGAGGCCTATATAAAAAAGGCCAAGGCCGAGACCGAGATGGACCGGATGAACGCCGAGCGCACCAAGACCGGCGTCTTTACCGGGGCATATGCCGTCAATCCGATCAATAACAAGGAAGTGCCGGTGTGGATCGCCGATTACGTGATGATGGGTTACGGTACTGGGGCCATCATGTGCGTGCCGGGGCACGATACCAGGGATTTTGAGTTCGCCAAAAAGTTCAACCTGCCCATCATTCAGGTGGTCAGCAGTGACGGCAAAGCCTGTGAACTGGCCCAGGCCGAGCCCGAGGAAGGACTGGCGGTCAATTCCGGCAAATATGACGGGATGAAGACCGCTGACTTCAAGGCCGCCATCACCAAATGGCTGGAAGAACAGAAGATCGGGCATCACAAGGTTAACTACCGCCTGCGCGACTGGCTGATCTCCCGACAGAGATACTGGGGCGCACCCATACCCATCATCCATTGCCCCAAGTGCGGTGAGGTTCCGGTTCCCGAAGACCAATTACCGGTAGCCCTGCCCGAGGTGGAGAACTATAAGCCGTCCGGGACCGGTGAGTCGCCGCTGGCCGGCATCCCTGAATTCGTCAATACCAAATGCCCCAAATGCGGCGGAGCCGCCAAGCGGGAGACCGACACCATGGGCGGCTATGCCTGCTCGTCCTGGTATTTCTTCCGTTTTGCCGATCCCCATAATGACCGGGAGTTCGCCAATAGGGAAAAGATGGCCTACTGGATGCCGGTGGACCTGTATGCCGGCGGTATCGAGCATGCCCGTTCGCACCTTCTGTACGCCCGGTTCTGGACCAAGGTGCTTTATGACGCCGGTTACATCAACTTTCAGGAGCCTTTCAAGATACTTAAGAACCAGGGATCCCTGCTGGCCCACACCCCGGGAAGAAAACCCAAAAGCTCGGAGGGAACTGAAGACTCCGAGAAAATCCTGGACTGGATAGTGCTCAAGCCCGAGGACCTGGAGGGCTTTCCCAAGGACCAGATCGTCTGGCGCTGGGCCCGGATGTCCAAATCCAAGGGCAATGTGGTGACCCCGGAGGAGATCGCCCACAAGTACGGGGTGGACAGCCTGAGGATATTTGAGATGTTCGTGGCCCCGTTCGAGGATGATGTCCAATGGTCGGAGGAAAGCATCAATGGCTCCTACCGTTTCCTTAACCGGACCTGGAAGTGGCTGGACGCCGCCCTGCCGTATTATAAGAATAACTGGAGGGAGGCCCTGCCCAAGGAAATGACCGGGAGGGAGGCCCAGGTGCGCCGCAAACTGCACCAGACCATGAACAAGGTGGACGGCCATATCGCAGGCTTTCAGTTCAATACCGCCATTGCCGCCCTGATGGAGCTTTTGAACGAGATCTACGACTACTGGCAGCCGGTGGAACAGGAGCGCAAGGGGCCGGCCAACGAGGCCATTTTGGCCGAAATACTGGAAAACATGGTGCTGATGCTGGCGCCGTTCGCCCCACATATGGCCGAGGAGCTATGGGAGGCTATCGGAGGCAAAGGTACCATTTATAAGTCCCAATGGCCGTCTTTTGACGTTAACATAGCCAAAGACAACGAGATAACATTGGTGATTCAAGTTAATGGAAAGGTTCGCGAGAAGATGGTCATACCATCTGGCTTAAGTGAAGATATTGTAAAGGCTAAAGCTCTGGAAAATATTAAAATAGCAGAAATGGTTAAAGGTAAAGAGATACTTAAAGTATTGTTGATACAAGGTAAGTTAATTAATATAGTTATCAAATGACTAATGAAAAAGCCCTCAATATTGAGGGCTTTTTTACTTTAGGACCTTTTTATATAAACCACGCCAGATCAGGTAATCGTTGCTGCCGGTACAGCCAATATCATAATACTTGTTAATTTCCAGGCACTTCAGGCAATAAGCTTCAAAATTGGTCATTTCTCGGGTGAACAAACTGACATGGGGCAAACCGGCAGTAGGATCACCGGCCAGCACTGCCAATACGAGCAGGCCCTGGTCCCTAAGCACCCGTGAAGCCTCTTTAAGTACCTGTTCTACGGCCTGGTCGCAATCCGGGGGCAGGAACTCGTGCAACAGCCCAAAACAGTATATCCCGTCAAAACAGGCATCCGAGAACGGCAAAGATAGTGCATCACCCTGGATCAGGCGGCTTTTGCCGGCTTGGCAGGCTGGAACCAGACTTTGGGCTTTGCTAAGGCCGGTATAGGCCGAGTCCATGGAAAAGACATTCAAGCCCTGAGATGCCAGATAAAAAGAATCCCGGCCCACGCCGCAGCCCAGGTCAAGGATGGAATGGCAATTGAGTTTCTTGAATTCAACGGCGGCGTACTCGGAGCATAGGGACCTGGGAGCGGAGAGAACCCGGGGATCTTCGGAATAAAAGCCTGTCCATCTATTCATACTCATAGTTTACATAATATTTATTATGGGACAATTGAAAGGCAAGGATAATGCATTAATTAGCTGTTTTACCTGTTTTATAAGCCTTTACTATCCAGAGCATAAGCCTCCCTCTATGGCAAAAGTGACCTTAGAACTAAGGTAATGCCCGGATGGGATCTTATTACACAAACGACTGTTGGGCTTTGGACGAAGCAAGTGGCAAAATGCTGTTAAATCGATACTACAAACATCCGTCTGGTAAGATGGAAAACGGCAGGTTATATTGGGAACTTCATATCGTAAGAGATTCAACGGTCGGGACAACCTTTGTGGGTTGAAAACCCCCTCTTGACTATTAATAGAGTAACTAAAACCATAGGGTGAAAAGGAAGGTTATCAACAATGGGTTTAGTGTTTAGATTTATTCGTCAACTTATTGTTGTAAACATACCAATGATATTTATATGTCCAATAGTAACCAACCCCCGCAAATAATATCCCAAAAGGCAATAATAATTTATAAATTGAATTAACAGAGGATGATGATCTCGTCAGCGTTGCTGATAGTATTGTGGTTATTGCGCCAACTGAAAATAGTATTGACCCAACTATTGCTTTTTTGTAGCCATCACCTTTATTTTTAGTAGCTTTTATAATTGTATAAATTATAAAAGCTACAGAAAGACATAAAATTAATACAACTGTTGTAGGCGCTAAACTCACTAAATGCATTAGTTCCATTGTTGCTCCTTTACAAATTGTTATTAAACTCTTGTCAATTACTCCAAAACCTTTACTTCCGCCACGACCGGCGGCAGCCTAAAATTCTTACTTCCTTCATACAAACTGGTATTCTTAGCTAACTTGATCTTAACCTGCAACAAAGCCACATTGTATAACTCAGTTCCTTCTATGACCTGATTATCATCCAGGTCAACCTCCTTCAACCACAACTCCGGAGCCATGGACATGGCTTCCATCTTCTTGGGCATGTAAAGGAACTGACACTCGGTCACTTTTACTCCGGCCGGGAATTGCCGGGCATCGCCCAGATACAGCATGCTGTCGGCCCGGTCCCAGACTACCATCACGGAATCCCCGTTCTGCAGGATAAAGGTAAAACTGGTTGGCGTGCCGTTGATCCAACCAAAGGCCGACGACAGCTGGGTATCCAGGCGCTTAAATACGGCTTCTGATTCCCGGCCCAGCATGATATTGGTCTGCTGTTTCTGCACCGAGCGGTTGAAATTGACCATAAAACTGATGATCGTGCCCACCACGATGGAAAACACCACCAGCGCTATTATCATTTCTATCAGGCTGAAAGCCCGGATCGAAGACCTATTTGGGCTTGTTTCATAACTATGCCTTTTTGTGAAAAGAGTTTGCATCTGCTTCTCAAGCCCCCCAGTTATTGGCCCCAAACTCGCCATCGGGCACTTTAAATGTTATCGGGCTCCTTATGGGATGCCGTTCAACTGTCAGGTTGTTCTGTACCAGCGCGATATAAAAGCTGATAGTATCTCCCGGCTTCGCTCCAATAACGGTGAACGGCATTTTTATCTCGATGATCTTTCCATATGCTGAACGTACAGCGGCTTCGTTCTCCATTGCGCCGGGTTTCACCGGGATGATCCTGGCCGGCTGGCCCTGGAATTCCAGGTTTATGGTCAGGGCTTGGATCTCGTTGACATCGGTCTTTTCATGGGGATCAAGCCGGAGATACAGGTTCTCCTGGTCAAAGCCGAAATGGACCACTTCCAGCAGGCTCTGGCCCCGGTGCATGGTCCCGCCGTCCTGCCTGATGTTGTATGTCCCGGATCCCGCCCACTCGTAAAAGTCGCTGACCCTGCCGTCTATCTTCGGGGTGATCAGGTCTATGGGCTGGTTGATCAGGACATCTATGTCCTTTCCCAGGGAAATGGGGCTGAACAGCTCGCGGGGGGCTTCCAGATTGAGCAGTTGATATATCCGCTGAAGGTGGCTGCGGAACAGACTGTCAAAATCCTCCAGGTTCTCGCTGGAGAAATTCCCCCCGTACCACCAGCACCAGTCGCTGCCCTCGGCTATCTGCAGTTCTTTTGTGATCTCCGGCATAACAGCCGGTGCTATGGAATCCTTCTGGCGGTCTATGGCCTGGCGGGCCGCCAGCAGCAGGTTCCAGGCCCGGTTGTCCTCCTCCTGGCCTATCCAGATGGAGAAGTCGTGGTTGATCCAGGAGCCGGGGAATATCCTGCTCATTTTGCCCGGTTCCGGGCCCTGCTCCAGATACTGGCTGAAGGTGCAGCAGTTAAGCTTGGGGCTTTGGGCCAATTGCTGGTACAACTGATCCAGAAATATCTGCCCGTCCTGGGGAAAAGCCTCCCAGGCATTCTCGCCGTCCAATATCACCGGAACGATGTGGGCCGCCGCCTGGCTGCCCAAGGCATCCGCTTTCCTCTCCAGCCGTCCCACCAGGTCCCGGGCCGCCGCCTGGCCGTCCCATCCGTAATAGGCAAAGCCTATCAGGTCGGAAAGCTGCTGGTCGCGGAAGAACAGTCGTGGATTTTCTGCCTTATCCCAAATATGCGAGCGGTAGAACTGACCTGCTTCGCCGGGATCCTCCCGGTTGCGGCCGGCCTTGCCCAGGCTTTGCTCCCATATCTTCTCATCACTGGCCATCCATTTTACCCCGGCCTGCCGGATCAGCTCCACGGTCTTTTCGCTGACGCTGCCTTCGGAAGGCCACATCCCGCTGGGCCGCCGTCCGAACAATTTTTCCATGTAATCCAGCCCGTTTATTATCTGGGCCTGGGCATCCCCGGGATAACTGAACCTTTGCGGCAGGGGCGCCCCCGGCATGCATTCCCGGGCGGTTTGGGTGTCGCACAGCAAGGGTAAAATGGGGTGATAGAACGGCGAGGTGGCGATCTCGATGGATTTCTGGTCCCAGGCCTTTTTGTAGGCCGGGACGATGGACCTTAAAATGTCCATTTGCTGATCTAAAAGACGATCCTTGTCTTCCATTGTAAAGTTCTTGCCCTTGGCTTTAAGATTGGCCAGTTCCGGCCTTTGCATAAAATGCAGGGGATCTATCCAGCAAAGATTGAACCAGACCATCAGGTCCAGCAGTTCCTGATCGCTGAAGGTTTGGCTGATCTTGGGCAGGGCCGAAGGATGAAAATGCCTCCCTCTTTTCTCCAGCAGGGCCAGATACCGGGGATAAGGCTCCACCATGTGGGGCCAGTGGGCCATGAAAAAGTCCTTGAGGATGAAACAGCGTTCATCTTCGCTAAGGTCCGAAGGCTGTTTTTGGGAAACCATAAAATGCTGGTCGGTGGCCCGCCCCTCGGTGTAATCCTGCAGCTGTTCCAGCAGGCCGGGAACCAGGTTGAATGATACTTTGATCTCCGGGAATTTCAGGGCGTTGGACAGCATGTCGTAATAGTCCTTTAGCCCGTGCAGGCGCACCCAGGGAAGGCTAAAAACCCTGCTATCGGGGATGCGATAACAGGGTTGATGCATGTGCCATAAAAAGGCTACATTCAGTTTTGGCATGAGTTATCCGTTCTGGTCAGCCCGGCAGCTGCGCCATCTGCGATTTTGCCTCGGCGGCGGCGGCGGTGCCGGAATAATCTTTTATGATCTGCTGATAAGCGGCTTTGGCCTTATCCATAAGGTTGCCGGCGGCGAAACAGCGCCCGGCCGAGATCAGGGCGTTGGTGGCCAGGTACTGGTCTTTGGAATATTTCTTGGCGATCTCCAGGTATTTTTCACCGGCCTCGGGCAGGCGCCCGGTCTGCTCAAAGCAGGCGGCCAGACCGCTGATGGCGGCCGACATGATCAAGGGATTGGAACTTCCGGCCTTTATTGCCCGGTCGTAGCTTTTGATGGCCTCTTCGTACTTGCGCTGGTTAAAATTGATGTTGCCCAAATAGACCAGGGCTTCTTTGGCGGAAGAACTGGAGCCGTGCTTGCTGACGATCTCTTCGTAGGCGGTTTGGGCGTTGGTCATGTCGCCGCTGAAATAGGCGGAGTGGGCCATTCCGACCATCATGGCGGCCTCTTTTTCGCTTTTGGCCCGGTTCTGGCCCATCAGGATCAAACCGGCGATCACTACCAGTATTGCCGCAGCCACCGCCATGGCTTCGGTGGCATGCTTGCGGACGAAAGTTACCATCTTTATGGCATCATCGGCGAATTCATCGCGTTTCAATGTATGTTTGCTTACCTGGTGCGACACTTGGTGCTCCTTAAGAATTATTCATTTATGCTGGTATGGTTCAATTATATCTGAAACTACCGGCACTGTCAAGCCGGTTTTTCGTCAGGCTGCTGGTTACAGGTGCCGCTTAAACATGCAGGTCCCTGACACGGGTTAAGCTTAAAAACTCATTCCCAGGGACAAGGCCTGGGCCGTACCCAATGCCCCCCACCAGCGGTAGCCGTATTCCACGGAATAATCCTGCTTTCCGGTCTGCCTTAAGCAAACTCCCAAGCCCAGCTTTGACCGTTCCGGCTTGGTGTTGTCCCCGTCGTAACCCAGTCGAACGGTTACGGCTTTAAACGGGCTGTACTCCAATCCCAGCACCGGATGCCATTTTTGGTCTTCGGCCGCATTAAGCTGCATACTTGCCGCCAAATGGTCTTTGAAAAATGTCCTGCTGATTCCGGCCGCAAATGTTTTTGCCAGGTCGTATTTCAGGGAATCGTTGACCGGGTAACGCGGCCCCAGGTCTCTCAACTGCAGATTGGCAGTTAAATGCCTGAAATCATAACTTACCGCCAGGTCGGAACACCAGCAGTAATCCTTGTTGCTGCCGATGGCGGATACTGCTCCCTTGAGGTTGATGCCGCCGCTGAGTCCTCCGTAGAGCCTGCGGCCAAAACCTAACAGGACGGATACTGCCTGGGGTTCGATGGTCCCCAACCGGCCGCCCAGGCGGTCATAAGCGTCCAGCTGTCCGTAATTCCAATAGCTGATCCCGGCGGCGGCGGCACCCGCTTGGGCCACGGGAAATACTCCTCCGACCGATCCGCCGTAAATATCCATCGGCCAAAGGATACCGGAACTGCTTACCCCCTTCCACTTGACGTCCGCCAGCAATGCCGGATTCAATGAGAGGCCCTGGGGCTCTGACATCATTTCAAGCACGGATTCGGAAAGGGCGATCTCAGCCGGCGAGGTTGGCTGGTTCCAGGGCATCACCCCGCCAGGAGCGGAAGAAACCAGCCCTGACAGCAAGACAGTAAAAAGAATGATTGATCTCATCGGGAGACCACGGTTTTGCCGGTGGAAATGCTGGTTTGGGCCGGACCGCTTTGTTCGATCTTGATGATATACAACCCATTGGGCACCAAGTTCCCCTTTAAATCCCGGGAGTTCCAGTTCAGGGCAGCCGAAGGATCTTTCAAATTATTTTCCCATATTTTGCTTCCGGCCACATCGTAAATAACAGCCTTGACATTGGTGGCTCCCTTTACCGGCGGATAGACAATTTGACAGCTTTCCACCACCGGGGTGGGCCAGGTTATCACTCTTGCCTTGGCATCATCCGGCATGACGTCAATGAATAACGGGCTGGTCCAGGCCAGGCTGGTGTCGGCTTGAACGGTTTTCACGAAAAAGTAATGCTTGCCGTTTGGCACTGCCTTGCTCAGGCTCCACAAGGTATCAATATCATTCAGTGAAAGCGAATCAGATATTTGCCCGTCGGTATATAAATAGATCTTGTTGAACCTGATGGAATCCGCCCTGACCATGATACGGAAGGACAGGCTGGAACTGGAGGTGACATAATGCTCACCCTGCCAATGCTCCCCTGACATCAATGACACTTCAATCCGGCCGGCAGCAGGACGGGACAACCGGGCAAAAGTACGCCTGGCTTGCAGCGCTTCCAAAATTGAGCCTTTGATAAGGGTATCCGCCCAGATGCCGGTTAGGGGTAACCTGCCGTCATCATTGATCCGGTTACCCCAGTTCCGGTCGTGGTTGTCCTGGTTGGCCGAAGCCCCCACCTGCCAGCCGTTATTAAGGGCTTTCAGGTATTCATTTTCATAAATGTAATCGCCGTTGACTATCTCCAGCAGGTCCATGGCCTGTACAAAGTCAGGGCAATAACGGAGGTCCGTAAAGTTGGGACAATCGTTTGAACCCGGAACCGGATGGTTGAACATGGCGGGTAGTCCCGAAGTGCTTATAAGTTGATAGGTCCCCAAAAGATCGCTGTAGTCGTAAGCCAAAAGCTCCGGAGCATCGTATATATTGATGTGTCCAAAACCGGTGGAACTCCACCGCCCCACTTCCTGTCCGGCCAAAGCCAGGAAACGGCCGGGAACGGAAAAAGTATCCGCCATCAAGCGGGTATTTTGATACTCGTTGGGGCTTATGGAATAATCGGTGTAATTGTTATGGTCGGTCAAAGCCTGAATGTCTATCCGGGCAATGTCCCTGGCATGGGCGAAGGCCGTGTCGGGGGTGCTTTCACCGTCGGAATACCCGGTATGGGCGTGCAGATTGGCAGAAAAACATTTGAACTCAGCCCTGGCTGTTCCGTAGAATAGAAATGCCGACCAGATGATCAAGCCTGTTTGCAATGAGCGTTTCATTTTGCCCCCCATTTATAAGCCAGGCCAA
Source organism: bacterium (assembly GCA_030655055.1). Lineage (NCBI taxonomy): Bacteria > bacterium. The sequence continues at coordinate 7,186 of JAURWH010000216.1, read as the reverse complement.
GCTGGTGATTTCCGGCAAGCTCCTGATGTCCGCCTTCATAAGCATATCCCACCGTCAGACCGGATGCGGTGATATCCGTTCCCAGCGAATATAGCGTCACCCTGCCTTGACTGGACAGGCCGCCGCGCAGGTTAAAGACATTTTGTTTAACCGCCCATTCTGTCCCGATCTTGTAACAAGCGGTATGGCCCGGTTCTTTGCCAGCTTCCGCCGAACCCGTCCACCTAGGCAAATACTGGCAAGCCAGCCCAACGGCAATACCGCTGGGCAGTTCATATGGTGTCTCCGTCCCAAAGGAAGGATGGTTAAAGTTATGCCCAAAACACCCAACCCTCCATATGCGGTGGACCCTGGCCAATAGCCCCACGTCCACCCCGGCTGAATAGGCCGTGCCACGGCGATAAAGATTCAGATCGTAGCCAAAAGAGAATTGGTCCGTCATGCCGAAACCGTGGGCAAAAACAAACGACTGGTCGTATTCCGGTTCACTGCCGGTCAGTTGGATCGCCAAGGCCATTCCGCCCCACCGGCCCATGTTTTTACCCAGGCTGGCTGTTGTATTCGCCGGTCCGGGAATTCCCGTTCTGCTGCCAAGATTAGCTTGTGCCTGCCAGCCTGCCAGGCCGGCAAGCCCGGCCGGATTCCACCGGATGGCATCCAGCCCTTCCGCCACTCCTGTATAAGCTCCGGCCATTCCTTTGGCCCGGCACCCCGTCTGCCAGTCTCCAAAAGCTGCGTAAGAAATGTTTTGAAACGCTGACAAAATAAGCAATATTACAACTAATATTTTCATAGATTGCAGTTAGTCAGGTGATTATTGGGTCTTATTTTATATAATACCGGATTAATCAGGTCAAGTCAATAGACATAAACAAAAGGAAGAGATAACGTATAGTATCTCTTCCTTTGTGCAACAAACATTTTGCGTTTACCTGACCACCAATAATTTTTGCACCACCGACTGATTACCGGCCAACAATTGATAGAAATATATTCCGGTGGGAACCGCATTGCCTTTGGAGTCTTTAAGGTTCCAGCTTAGTCTATGTACCCCGGCTTTCCTGTACCCGCTGGCCAGGGACGTGATCTTCTGCCCGGCTATGTTGAATATGGAAAACTCTACCGTGACGGGACCGGGAAGTTTGAATGAAATACGAGATCCATGGTTAGCCGGGTTGGGCCAGGCATTCAGCGAAAATGATCCCGGCAGGTTTTGATCGCCGGGGCTTCCCTCCACCCCGGTAACGTTAAAGGGCCCGGTTGGCATGGTCTGCCTGGTGGTGTTGTGGCGCAACGTCCAGTTGGCTGAATCGCCGATGGCCGACAATAGTTCTTCCTTTGTCCCGGTGGTGATCCCGTTATAGGCATAGTTGTCATAATGAGAAAGCGCCACCGCGGTTTGGCCGTTGACCAGTCCCGCGGGCAAAGCAGAGGTGCGAGAACTCCAGGCGTTGGCCTGCCATTCTGTTCCGGTATCGTTTACGGCATATAAAAAAGACGGCAATGAATCGCCGCCCTGGAAGGCAAGCAGTTGATCTCCGTCCGTTGCCAACAGCAGGCTGCTGGTGATTATCGTTCCCGTGTATTTTGCAAAATCAGAAAAGGCAGCATTCGTACTGTCATATATGATCACTGTACCTGCCGTCAGGGCCGACGGGGCGGTGTATGTGACTGCGCCCTCCCCCGCCCTAAAGATCAGCGAGTCGCTTTTCCAGCCGCAGTCGGTAAAAGTGATCTGGGTCCCGGCATCTGCCGGAACCAGCAGGACAAAGGCGAAAGCATCGGGGGTATCGGTATTCATGCCTATTAGGGCGATATCTCCGGCCTGCAAAGCGGTCTGGGCGGATACATTGCCGGACATCGAAGAAGCCAGTAAAAACAAAAAGACCAACGATAGTCTCTTCACAATATCTGCTCCTAACATAAATTAGTTTATAGTTAAGACATCATGATAACATCGGTGGCCTTGGTCCAGCCGGTTTTCAACATATTGGTACCCCTGGGCCGAGTTTCCGCCAGCAGCAATAAACTTCTGCCTTGCGGCGGCGGATCAGCCGTCGCTTTGACATATATTATGTCTGCCGGCTGAGAACGGCCGACACCCCCGATTTATCGGGGGGCTCTATCCGTCTGTATTTAAAAGGAATAAATAAAAGATACTGGTACCCCTGGGCCGAGTTGAACGGCCGACACACGGTTTAGGAAACCGTTGCTCTATCCATCTGAGCTACAGGGGCACATCATTTGGTATTATAGCAAAAAAAGCGGTAAATATGCAAGTCTGTAATAAACCCCAAAACTGACGGATAAAAAGATCGATGTCTTTTTGAGCATGGCAGTTTGGCGTCTTCGTAATAAAAGTTATCCTAACACTCTCTTTCCAGCCCAAAATGCACCTTGACGTTCAAAATACTGTCATCCCGGCCCAAACCATAAACACTGTTGATCCATCCTATCCTGGTGTCCAGTTTAAAACCAAACCCGTAACCGGATCGGTAACCGCGCAGGCTTCTTTCCCGGTCAAAGAAATATCCCAGATCGGCAAAAGGAAACAGCATCAGGTTTTTTACCGGTATGTACCGGTATTCCAGATTGCCCCAGGCGATCTGGTTGGCGATGAACTGCTCCTGGTAATATCCCCTGAGCGAGGCGGTCCCCCCCATGGAAAACTGGTCATAGCGGGGAACCGGCTTTTCGCCGGTTATTACCGCCCGGCCCCTGACGGCAAAATATATTTCCTGCCGGGAAAATATCCGTTTTCTGACGGCCAGGTCTCCGGTTACCTTGCTGACAGTTAGTGATTGTAATGGCTGGTAATAGTTCTTTCTGCCGTAATCGGCTCCCAGTTTCAGGAACATATCGTTGAAAAACATTCCATCTTGGGACCTTTGCCATTCCAAAAGCCATTTGGTCCCGTATTTGTTGCTTCTTTGATAGGTCCATGACGCGCCGGGTACTATTCTTTCGTATTCAGCCCCCACTCCGGCATTGAATCCTTCACCCACCGGCATTTTTACCATCAGGCTGGCCGAGGTCTTGACATAAGCGGAATCCTCCACCATATGTTTGAGACCCGCCTGGGCTAAAGCGTCAAAGCCGAGCAAAAAAGGCTCGGAATAATCGATCTCCAGCCGGCTGTTCTCCTTTTGCGGACGCTCCCATTTGACTGAGGCGCTGCGGGCGGTTCCGGCGATGTTGCCCAGGTAAAGATCCAGCGAACCGGCCAGCCAGCCGCTTTGCTCCGCGGTGGGCTGAAGGTAAGAGGCAGCCCCGAAGATCCGGTTGAACGGTGCTTCCCTGACATTGAAAACGACCTGCTGCCGCCCCGCCTCGGTACCGTTCAAAAGCAACGGAGTTTTGACCTCCGCAAACAATCCGGAACCGTTCAGCCGTTCCAACGCTTTCTCCAACGTCACCCGGCTGAAAGGCAGGCCGGATCTCAAACCGGATATTTTCTGCATGGTCCGGTCCTTGGTGGCCAGATTCCCCTGGAACAATATTTTGTCCAGCAGCACCCTGGCATTTTCTTGTATGCCGAATACGATCTGCAGGCGGTCATTTTCATATTTCAATTCTTTGAGCAATATTTCCGCTTGTGGAAAGCCGTTGTCGGCGTAGGCCAGACTGACGGCCCGCATGTCACGAATGACGACGGCGCTGTCCAGCACCTGATCCCTTCCTGTAACTATCAATCCCTGAAGATAGTTGGTGCCGAGATAGCTGTTGCCCTCAAAAGATATGTCCCCCAACAGATAGCGAGGCCCCTCATTTATCCTTACTGTAACATGACTGCTGTCCCGGTTGTATTCAACCCCGCATTCCGCCTGATAATAACCGGCCCGCCGGTACCAGTCAATGATTTTTCGGCAGCCTGAAGCTGCATCCTTCCGGGCAGCCGGGTCCCCCCGGACGGTCCAGGCATCCAACAACTGCTCCCGGGTAAAGTTGCTCCCGCCCTCAAAACGGATGCTGTCCGTTCTGATGGTCTGGCCGGAGATGCTTACCGCTGAAAGCAACAGGATAAATATGACATTCAATATTATTCTTATCATATCAGAAGCTGGCCCTGATCTCAGCCCTGGCATTGTGGATCGTTTTTTTCTGGGGTTCTTTTCGCCCGTCGTAGGCGGCCGATGCCGTCAAATAGTCATTTAACCTGTAATCGCCCTGGAATTTCCAGCCCTGGCTCTGGCCGATGGAGCGGCTGACCGAGAACTCCAGCGGGATGGCGGTTTCAGACTGGTCGGCCCGGCGGTAAATTTGGCTGAATTCCATTCTCAGGCTGCCTTTAAGCCCCAGTTGGCGGCTGGCAAATGGCGATAGTGTTATCTCCCGGTAATTTACCCGGGGAATATCAAAATTGAATCCCTGCCTGAAAAGGTTTTCCAAAAGAAAGCTTGATCTAAGTCCCAGCTCGGTCTGTCGGCCGATAAAATAGCTGATCTCGGCTCCCGCCTTGGATCCCGTCCTTTCGCTTTCCAGCCCGGTTTCCATCGACAAGGTACTGTTGTAATTCTGCTCGCCAAAAATCAGCCCTCTGGACGCCGGCCCAAGCTGGGCTGTGATCTCGGCCCGGCCCTCCCTGAAACTTACCGTGCTCCTGCGGTTCAGGAACTGATTGTCGTCATTCCTCCGGGTGCGATAATGAAGCTTGAAATAATAGGCACCGGCCGGATAAAACCAAAGGTCTCCGGCCAGATCCAGATTGGCCGAAAGATTGGCGGTTCTGTCCCAAAGCGCGCCCGGCGCAAACACCATCATGGCCCCGGATAATTTGCGCCCCGTTTTCAGGGCGGCCGCACCGCTTAAATCAAATTTTACTTTTTGATACCAGGGGCCAGGCATCAAGATCCCCGGTGAGTAACTAAGGTAGCTTTTGGCCGATAGTTCGGCCGCGATCGTCCCGGCCGGCTCTTCTTCGGTCTTTTTCAGGTAATTGCCAGCCGTATCCGGGAAATATGACCGGGTGGCAGGATCATAACTGTAATCGCCGGTCCGTTCCGAAACCAGATAATAGGTCTCCCGCTTCAAACGGGTTTCGGCGCTGCTGACGGAATAGTCCAACCCGGCTTTCAGCGATTGACCAAAGCCCTGGTAGTTGGTCCGCAACAGGCCCAGATGGGTGTTCAGATCTTGTCCCGTCATTCCCGGCCGGTAAGCCAGCCTCCGGTAACTGTGTTCCAGGTCTCCGGAAATGGCCCGGCCCGGCAACAGACCCAGTTTGGTGTTTAGTTCGGTGGTGTATGACTTTGGTTTAAAGATTTGTTCCAAAGGATCCTTTACCTGGTCCTCCCGGCGGGAGATCTTGAACCGTCCTTCGGTCAGAACGCCGCGCCTTCCCACTCCCAGCCCGGCCAGATAATATTTTTGCCCGTAACTATTGACCGGACCCCGGTCCACCCGGTCGGTTCCGGATGAGAGATCCGCCAGATAGTTCCACCGTAAAAATGAGACCCCGGCCTCGGCCTGGTGGACATCCCGCCTTCCCAGGGAGGTGCTTTCCGGCCAGGCCTGTCCCAAAAGATTCCGGTTAAATCCGTACTTTAGCAGATAGCCGGGAAGAGGGCGGAATTGCAGGCCGGCTTTGTAATTTCTGGCCCATACCGGCTGTTCCAGGTCCAGGCGCCCCCATCCGGCCTGGACTTTCAGCATCTCCGGGCCCAGCTGTATCTCATATTCCGTGGTTCTCCGCAGCATCTCCCTGTTCATGGCTCTGGTTCCGTTCCAGGCATAAAGTTCCCAGCGCTTGATGAAATCCGGGTCGGCCGGCATCGCGCTTTTCTCAAAATCATGATCCACCGACATGGTCCGGCCCTTGACCTCGAAACCTCCCATCCAGAGGGTGTCCCTTTTCCAGTAAAAATCAGCCTCGCCGGAGTAACCCCGGTTATTGCCGTCGTCCCTGGCCGAAAGCAGGTTTTGGTCCAGGTCGGTCCCGGCCCCCTCCAGATCCGCCCGGCCTCCCGGCCAGGCCAGATAAGCGCCCGCAGTGTACAACCGGGATCGGGCCGGGGCTGCCAGTTTTTTGACGGCCAGGTAGTCGCCAAGATTCTTTCCGGTGTAGACCATGATGCCCAGGCTGTCGCGGTAGTCGCCCCGGCCGCTGTCCACTTTGGTGAAGGCTACCTGGTAATTGCCGGAATCGGGTCCGGCGTAGACATAGAAGGAATCCCGGAACAGATAACTGCCCTGGCCGGCCTCGACCGGTGTTCCTCCGTCGGCCCAGTACCCGGAGGTGTCGTCCCCGGCCAGATCAAGTATGTTCTTGTCCGACTGGCTCAGTTCTCCGGCCAAGGGACGATTGTAATCATCGCCTTCCTGCCGGTACCCTCCTTTGATGCTGAGATTTCCCCCCAACCCGGCCGCAACTGCGGCTGAATAAAAAGGCCTCTGGTAGTTTTGGCCGGAGTATTCAAACTCGGCCATGATCCTGGAATCGGAAGTTATCTGCCATTGGGGATTGAAGGTCAACAGCCCGGTCTCGTAATCAAGCTGGTAATCCTGATGTTCCCCCCGTTTAAGCAATTGCCCGTTAAGCCAGATCCTTTCGGTGTTGGCCAGTATTTTCAAGCCGGATCCGCTGGAGACGGCGGTAAGCTGATAGGGTCCCTGCTTCCCGTTCTGCCCCGTGAGGCCGGTCCGGGCCTTTTGCCCCTTGGTAACGGCGGCCGCCAGGTCCAGGCTGTTCCGCTTGCCGGCAACCGCGGCCCTGACCCCCTGAAGCTGCCTTTTCAGCTGAAAGTATGAGGTGCCCCGGTGATCCAGCTCGTAGTCGCCCAAAACAGCCTCCCAAACGTTCCCCTGGGCCTTGATGTACACTTTTTCGATCTGGCTTAGGTCTTCGGTGCTGCCGGATGAGGACAAGGGCATGTTCTGGTCGGAAAGAAAAGCGTTCACCTTAAGGGCCGGGCTTAATTGCCCGTCAATGCTTACCTGCAGGGCCTGCTCCAGGGAAAAATCCCGGCCCGACCCGGCCGAGATCCCCAGCGACTTGCTGCCTCCGAAGCGCACTTGTCCGCTTTTTTCATTAAGCCAGCTGCTGTAAGGCTGGGAGGCTGAGGGATCAAAACCTGCCAGGGTCTCGACTGTATCCGAGATATTGCCAGAGGCTGGGGACAAAGGCAGGTAAACAATTTTAACCGGCAGGCTGAAGGGCAGGGTCCGGTAATGGGCTTCCACCGTATCG
>JAURWH010000215.1 GCA_030655055.1 bacterium | reverse complement strand
CCCGGCAGCGGCACCTTGATGTCCGGGATCAGCCCCTCACCGGAACGGTCGGCGGCCGCTTTGGCTAGAAAGTCCGCATTATTCTGCCGCCATAGGGCTGACAACCCGGTCTGGCGGCGCTTCAGCCCAAACCCTTCCAGTGTGTTGTAATTTTGGGAAAGCGGAAAGTCCTTGTACAATTCCAGTTCCAGCATGGCGTTCAGGCTCAGATCCAGGCTGTCCTTGACAGTAATGTTCTGGTCCCTGGCCGGTTTTCCGATGAACCCCGAAGCCAGCGAATCCAGCGACCCCGTCTCCTGGGCCAAAACCAGGCCCGCTCCGGCCAGCATTACTAGGAACAGGGACAGGTTGAACTTAACGATCTTATTTAGGAGAAATGGTTTCAAAGTCTGTCTAATATGATTATGTGGAAATTATTTTTGTTGGATATTGCAGCACAAGCAGGATTGGACTAAACCAGTAACTCCTGGAAACTCTGTCTTACCGGTTTCCAACCTGTTTTTCAGAACATAGAAAACTCTTGCAATTTTGTGAATTACAGGTTAATATTAAGCCCATGAAAATAATGGACCGCTATCTTTTGAGGGAGCACCTGGCCCCCTTTTTCTTTGCGCTGGCAGTCACCACCTTCATCCTGCTGATGGACAAGCTGTTTGAGCTGATCGACCTTTTGATCGGCAAACGGGTGGCCGGGCTGTTGGTGCTTAAGATCTTTGCCTTAAGCCTGCCCTCGATCCTGGCCCTGACCGTGCCCATGGCGGTGCTGGTGGCGGTGCTGATGACCTTCGGCCGGATCTCCGGTGACAATGAGCTGACCGCGCTTAAATCCGCCGGCCTGCCGCTGTCCCGGCTGCTGGTGGCCCCGGTCCTGGCCGGGATGGCTTTGACCATGGGCCTGTATTTTTTCACCGACCGGATCCTGCCCGAGGCCAACCACTCGCTGAAGAACACCTTCATGGCCATCTCCTCCGCCAAACCGGCCCTGCGCCTGAAGGAGAACACCTTCGTTTCTGATTTTACCGGATACAATATCCTGGTGGGCAAAGTGGATGCCGGCAGTTCCCGCCTGCACAAGATCACCATCTACGAAAGCGTTCCCAACGGCTACCCCCGGACCATCATTGCCGATGAGGGACAGCTGACCATGATGTCCAGACAGAATGTCCTGCGGCTGGAGCTGTGGCGGGGACAGATACACGAAGCCGACGCCAGGGACCCCCGAACCTACCACAAAATGGATTTCAACACCCACGTCATCAACCTGCCTTTGGACCCGGCCACGGTTCAGTCGGTGCGGGCCCAGCGGGGGGACCGGGAGATGACCTCCAAAATGATGCAGGGACAGATCGTTCAGATAGAGCAGACCATCGCCCCGGTTAGTACCCAGCTGGCCGATTCGGCCCGGCTCTCGGCCTGGCAGAAAGAGCAATTGAGACAGGACATCCACAACAAGACCAGCGACATCCGGCGATACCAGGTGGAAATTCAAAAGAAGTTCGCCATTCCCTTTGCCTGCCTGGTGTTCGTGCTGCTGGGGGTTCCGCTGGGATCGCTGACCCGGCGCGGTTCCATGGGCGCCAGCATCGGCATGGCCCTGGGATTTTTTGTGCTCTATTACCTGGCTTTGGTGGGCGGCGAAGAGCTGGCCGACCGCCAGATAGTGTCTCCCTGGCTGGCCATGTGGGTGGCCAACATTGCTTTGGGAACCTGCGGGGCCCTGCTGCTATTATGGCAGAACTCCGAAATTGACCTGCGCAAACTGATCACCAAAAAGGCAAAATGAAGATCATCGACCGCTATCTGATCCGGGAATTCCTCAAAACCATGCTGCTGGCGTTGGTTTCCTTTGTGCTGCTTTTCATCCTGGTGGACGTCTTTGAAAAACTGGACATCTTCATCGACGCCAAGGCCCAGCTTTGGATGGTGGCCCTTTATTATTTATATCAGATCCCCTACATTTTGGTGCTGACCCTGCCGGTGGCCATGCTTTTGGCCAGCATGGGAACCATCAGCCAGATGTCCCGGAATTACGAGATCGTGGCCCTTAAATCATCTGGCATCAGCCTCAACCGGATTTTCATACCCCTTTTGATACTGGGCCTTTTGGTAAGCCTGCTGGTGCTGGGCTTCGGGGAAACGGTGGTGCCCTTTACCAACCAGAAACGGGGGAATCTGGAGCGGCAGGACATCCGCAAGCGCAGCCTGCTTTTTGAAACTGTCCGCTCCGACCTTTACTATGCCGGCACCGACGGCAGGTTTTATTTCATTAAAAGATACGACGTCCCCAAAGCCGCCATGGACTCGGTGGTGATCTGGCAGATGGACACCCTGAACCGGCTGGCGGTACGGGTGGACGCCCCCCGGGGGTTATGGGTCAACGATCACTGGGAACTGCAGGGGATCAAAGGCGTTCCTATCATCCGCCGCCAGTTCGTCAACGACCAGATGCTGGAGGACAGCCTCCAGTTCCTGTCTTTGACCGGGTTTACGGAGACCCCGGAATCGTTCACCAAAAGGGTTCTGCTGCCGGACGAGATGAACTTTACCCAATTGTCCAGATATATCGACGCCCTGCGGAGGTCCGGCGGGGATGCCCACCGCTATGTGGTGGACCTCTACTTCAAGCTTTCCTTCCCCTTTGCCAACTTCATCATCCTGCTGTTCGGGCTTCCCATCCTCTCCAATTCCCGCAAAAGCGGGGCCACCCTCAGTTTCTCCCTTTCCCTCCTGGTCTGCTTTGTATTTTGGGGGATATTGCAGACCGGCCGGGCCCTGGGCCACAATGCTTCCCTGCCGCCCACGGTGGCGGCCTGGCTTCCCAATCTGCTATTCGGAGCGCTGGGCTTGTACATCCTTTACCGGGCTCCCAAATAAAAAACCGTTTTCCCCAGCATCCCCGGGTCAGAACAAAATATCCACCGCCCCTTAACGCTGTTTGTTAAAAGCAAAAAAGGGGGTTAAAAGATATTTGGTTTTTGCCGGAAGAAACTGACTTAAACGGTCGTTATTGTTTCCTCTTGGTTTTGTTTGCCGCGGGCCAGACTGTATTCATTATGATACAGCCTGGCCCGCTTTTTATTTGAGTCTTGAACTGGACCTTAGGTTCCCATCTCCCATGATGCCAGGTATTTCTTCTGTTCCGGGGTCAGCACGTCGACCTTGACCCCCATGGCCTTCAGCTTTAAGCTGGCTATCTGCTGGTCCATCTCCTGTGGCAGCGAATAGACCTTCTTTTGCATGCTCCGTCCCTTTTTGGCCAGGGTCTCGGCGGCCAGGGACTGGTTGGCAAAGCTCATGTCCATCACGCTGGCCGGATGCCCCTCGGCGGTGGCCAGGTTGATCAGCCGGCCCTCGGCCAGGATGATGACGTGCCGGCCAGAGGGCATGGTGTATTCCTCCACCAGCGGCCTGCCCTCGCGCTTGGCCGGGGCCCCCCTGCGCCACCCCGCCCGCTCCAGCGCCACCGTAACGCGCCCGCAACTGCAGACGCGGGCGCCGTCCTCCCTGGCCGTGAAAGGCTCGGGCCGGAAGACGGTGAAATCG
>JAURWH010000214.1 GCA_030655055.1 bacterium | reverse complement strand
TCCGCAACAAGAACCTTGGGTTCATCTTTCAGTCGTTCAATCTGCTGCCCAAGCTGTCCTCCCTGAAGAACGTCGGATTGCCCAAGATCTATAACGTTGGCGGTACCAGCAACGACGAAGCCGCGATGCTTTCCCTGGTGGGATTGGGGGATCGTGCCAGCCATCGGCCCAACGAACTGTCGGGCGGCCAGCAGCAGCGGGTGGCCATCGCCCGTGCTCTGGTCAACCGTCCGCGGGTCATCATGGCGGACGAACCTACCGGTAACCTGGACACAAAATCTGCCCAGGAGATCATTGGGCTGCTGACCAAGCTGAACGAATCAGGCATCACGGTCATAATGGTCACCCATGAGCCGAACTTGGCCCAAACCGCCCGGCGTATCATCAGGCTCCAGGATGGCAAGGTCATCTCGGACGAGAGGCTTAAAGCCATTCCCCAGGCAACGGAGAACGGAGACGCATTGTCCGGTGAGAATCTCGGGCATAAGGTAGTCACAGGTTCCCGTGTTAAGGAATATTTTCAACAGGCGATAGACTCATTGACCATGAACAAGACTCGGGCCGCGCTTTCGATCCTGGGGGTGATGATCGGAGTCTCCAGCCTGATAGCCATGTTGGCGTTGGGTAACGGGGCTCAGGCCGACGTGAAGAAGCGTTTGTCTTCCCTGGGAACGAACGTGCTGAGCGTCCGTCCATCTTCCGGCTCGCGGGGCGGTGTTTCCATGGGGTCCGGTTCTGCCCTGAGACTGACGCTTGATGACAGCCGCGCGGTGGCCGCAATCCCAGGAGTGGACAAGATCGCTCCGTACGTCAATGGCAATGTCCAGGCCGTCTATGGAGCCAATAACTGGAGCACATCGGTTAGCGGGACATCGGCCGCCTATGCCGATGTCAAGAGTTCGCAACCATACAGCGGCAGGTTTTTCACCGACGAGGAGACCATTCTAAGAAAGAAAGTGGCGGTGATCGGCAAGACAGTCGCCACCAAGCTATTCGGCACGGATAACCCACTGGGCGAGTATATTAAAATCAACCGCATCGATTTCCAGGTGATCGGCGTCCTGCCGGAAAAGGGGGCCACCGGTTTCCGCGACCAGGATGACCAGATCATCATCCCGGTCAACACCGCCATGTACCGCCTATTCGGAACCGAATATCTGAATTCCATAGATGTCTATGTCAACGATCCTTCGAAAATGACCGACGTCAGCAGTAAGATCACGCAGGTCATTCTGTCACAGCACCGGTTGCCCTCTACCAAGATTGAACTTGTCAATGTCCGCAACATGGCCGATCTCCAGGAAACCCTGACTTCGACCATGAAGACATTTACCTATCTCTTGGGATCGGTAGCCCTGATCAGCTTGCTGGTGGGCGGGATCGGCATCATGAACATCATGCTGGTATCGGTGACAGAACGGACCAACGAGATCGGGCTGCGCAAGGCAATCGGGGCCGATAACGATGACATCATGTTCCAGTTCTTGATCGAATCAGTAGTCATCTGCCTGTTGGGGGGTGGCATCGGGATCTTTTTGGGTGGAGCGGTGTCGTATGTTATGGCGAAGTTCGCCGGCTGGTCCATGTCGGTGACTGCCGATTCCATCGTTCTGGCTTTATCGTTCTCTTTGATCATTGGGGTGGTCTTCGGACTGTGGCCGGCCAGGAAGGCTTCGAACCTTAGTCCGATTGAGGCATTAAGATATGCTTGATATACAGATGGTATTGTGCTCGTAGTGGCATATCATTATAGGCCCTGTAGTGTTATTTGCTATGGGGCTTGTTTATTTGCCTGTAGCCGGAACATACAGTTCTATCGCAATCTTTGGACCAAACAAAAGAGGCAACCTAATCGGTTGCCTCTTTTGTTTTAGATGTCATGGCTGGGGGACAGGGATTCGAACCCCGATACCATGGTCCAGAGCCATGTGTCCTGCCGTTGGACGATCCCCCAGTGAATGTATCTTAAGTCTAAAAACAGCATCAGGGACATCAAAACCTTTCAGTCCCTGATATCTTTTAATTATAACCTAAAAAAACCTATTTTGTCAACCGCTTTTCTTTCCCGGCACAATGTTTATCCCGGATACTTGGTCTGTTATACTCCTTACAATAAATTGCTGGCCAGCTCGGCCAGGGGACTCCGCTCGCCCTTCAGCAAATTGACGTGGGCGAACAGGCTCTGGCCCTTCATCCGGTCCACTAAATAACTCAGGCCGTTGCTTTGGGCGTCCAAATAAGGGGAGTCGATCTGGTAAACGTCCCCGGTGAAGACGATCTTGGCCCCCTCGCCGGCCCGGGTGATGATGGTCTTGACCTCCAGCGGAGTAAGGTTTTGGGCCTCGTCCACGATGAAAAAGATGTTGGATAAACTTCGACCCCTGATGAAAGCCAGGGCCGAGATCACCAGTTTTTCGTTCTGGATCATCTCGTTGATCTTGTTGTGCTCCTTGCTCTCCGGGGCAAAGCGGTGCCGGATCACGGCCAGGTTGTCCCACAGCGGCTCCATATAGGGGTCGATCTTGGACTTGATGTCACCGGGCAAAAAGCCGATGTCCCGGTTGGCCAGGGGCACCACCGGCCGGGCCAGAAAGATCTGGTGGTAGTTGCGTCGCTGCTCCAGGGCCGCGGCCAAAGCCAAAAGGGTCTTGCCGGTGCCGGCCTTGCCGGTGAGGGCCGCCAGCTGGATCTCGGGGCGGAGCAGGGCGTCCAGGGCAAAGATCTGCTCGGCGTTGCGGGGCTCGATGCCGTAGGCCGGCCGCTTGACCAGCCGCTCCAAGCCGTCCTTTTCCGGATTGTAATGGGCCAGCACGCTGGAGCTGTGGTTCTTGAAGACGAAATACTGGTGGGGCAGCAGCTCTTCCTTTAAGGGGAAGGCCGCCCGGGGCACCAGGTAGGGCTCCTGGTAGAACTGGGAGATGAAATCCTTGTCCATGTCCTCGATCACCCGGGCGGTGACATTCAGCTGGTCCATCTGCCGGATCTTGCCGGTCAGATAGTCGTCGGCCTGCAGCCCCAGCGACTTGGCCTTCATCCTCAGATTGATGTCCTTGGTCACTATCACCACCTGGCGGTCCGGGTGCTTCCGGGTCAGCTCCTCGGCCATGGCCAGGATCCGGTGGTCGGCCTTGTCGGCGGCGAAAGAATGGTAGACCCGCTCGGAATGGGGGTCGCCCACCAGAATGTGAAGCTTTCCCCGGCCCTTGCCCAGGGAGATGCCCTTGGTCAGAAGATGCTCCCCGGCCAGCTTGTCCAGGTTGCGGATGAACTCCCGGGCCTCGAAGTTGATCAGGTCGCTGCCTTTTTTGAACTTGTCCAGTTCCTCCAGCACCACGATGGGGATGACGATGTCGTGTTCCTCAAAATTCTCGATGCAGGTGTGGTCGTACAGTATCACGTTGGTGTCCAGCACGAAGAGTTTTTTTGCCTTTTTGCTTTCGGCCATGCTGTCCCCCTTTGTAAGGCTGTGGTGAAGGTTGATGTAAAGAAGGTTTCTTTTGCCCACGAAAAACACGAAATAACACAAAAATACTTATACAGTTTATCCCTAAAGGAGTTTGGTGCCTTTGTGTCTTGGTGGCAATTTTAAGGTTTGTCTTGTTTCAAATATAACCCGATGCCGGGATAAAATCAATAGCTTTTAGGGCCAAATTTCAAGACGGTAAAAATATGCCGAAAATTATTGATTTGGGTCTTGCAATGGTTTGATTTTATATGATAGAATAAATTTTGCATTCAAGGAAAAACCATCCAGCAATGCTATCAGCAGGAGTCTTATGAAAAAGGCCAAGGCAGCTCCCAAGGCGGTCAAGGGCGCAGCGGATCCGGCGGTGAAAAAAGCGGCGGCCCGGCATGCCGGCAACAAGGGGGCTTTGATCACGGTATTGCAGGAGGTCCAGGCCGAGCTGGGCTACCTGTCGGGCCAGACCATCGAACAGATCAGCCAAATCATGGGTCTTCCGGCCAGCCAGGTCTACGGGGTGGCCACTTTTTACACCCAGTTCCGGCTGAAGCCGGTGGGCAAGCATTTGATGCGGGTCTGCCACGGCACCGCCTGCCACGTCAGCGGGGCGGTCAAGATCAGCCAGGCTTTGGAGGACGAGCTCAAGGTGGGCGATGGCGAGACCACCGAGGACGGAAAATTCACCCTGGAGACGGTGGCCTGCCTGGGCTGCTGCAGCCTGGCCCCGGTGATGATGATAGACAGCGAGACCTACGGTCGGCTGACCCCGGACAGCGCCCGCAAGGCGGCCAAGGATTTTTAATCCTCAGGCTTTTCCGGAAAAAGACAGGATTAACATGATTTAACGAGGTATATTCATCTTTCAATGTCATCCTGCAAATCCGGTCAAAATAGTATTCGTATAATTTCACACATTAGAGATTGAACCTCCGGATCAATAAACTCCAACACTAGGAGTAATATCATGACCGGGTTGAAAAGAACATTATGGGGCGGATTATCCCTGCTGTCTTTGAGCAGTCTGCTCTGGGCGCAGCCCCAGGCTGGCCCAAAGGCGCTTTTCCCAGTCAACCAGCAGGGCAAGTTCGGATATATCGACCAGCAAGGCCGGGTTGTAATTGAGCCTAATTACGACTGGGCCTTTGATCTTTCAGAGGGCCTGGCCCTGGTCAACATCAGCGGGGTCAAGAACGAATACGGGTTCGTGGTGGGGGGCAAGTGGGGGTACCTCAGCCCCGACGGCGAGATGGCCGTCACCCCGCAGTACGACGACGCCAAGAATTTTTCCGAAGGGTTGGCCCTGGTCAACGTCGGCGGCAAGACCATTGAGACTGGGATGATATCCGGGGGCAAGCGGGGATTCATAGACAAGACCGGAAAAACAGTGATCGAGCCGATTTACGAGGATGCCCGCAGTTTTTCCGAAGGGCTGGCCCTGGTGCGGCAGAACGACAAGTACGGTTTCATAGACCAAAGCGGCAAAGTGATCGTGCAGTTCCAATACCAGGATGCCATGAGCTTTTCCGGAGGCCGGGCGCTGGTGAAGCTGGGAGACCGCTGGGGATTCATCAATAAGAACGGCGAGGCCGTGATACCGCCGGTCTACCACGGGGCCCGCAGCTTCGTCAACGGCTTCGCCATCGTTCAGACCGAGGGCAAGTTCGGCTTCATAGATCCCGCCGGCCGGGTGGTGGTGGCCCAGCATTACGATGACGCCGGCAACTTTTACCAGGGACTGGCGGCGGTGAAGCTCAACGGACGATGGGGCTATGTGGACACAACCGGCCAGAGAACAGTGGCACCCAAGTACGCCGCCGCCTCCGGTTTCAGCGAGGGTTTGGCCTGCATCCGCATCGGCGGCAAGCGGGGATACATCAACCGGGCCGGCCGGATGGCCGTGCCTCCGCGCTTTGACGGGGCCATGGACTTCTCCGAAGGGCTGGCCCTGGTGAACCTGGGCGGCAAGATGAACGAGAACGGCATCATCCAGGGCGGCAAGTGGGGGTACATCAACAAGGCCGGGCAGACGATGATCAAGCCCCGGTTCGATTTCGCCTGGGACTTCAAGCACGGCCTGGCCATGGTCAACATGGGCGGAAAGATGAATTCCTACGGCAACACCGACGGTGGTACCTGGGGTTACATCGACCGGACCGGGAAGTATGTCTGGAAATCCACAGAATAGCTAAGAAACGCTTGGATTTTTATAAGGAAACCATGAAACCAGGAATATTTCTTTTCTGAAATCCTCATTAATAATCAAAAATCATTTCAAGTTTTATCAGGAAACAGGCATCAACAAATATTTTCCTGACTTCCTGGATTCCTAATAGATTTAGCCTTTTCGTGATCTCCAGGATTCCGTGTTTCCGTGCCTGCACGCCAGAGTGTCTATCAATGTCAGTTGTTTCGGCACGCAGGCGTGGTAAGTAATGTCCATATACCTGAAGTCTTCAATCAAATCAATATATAACGGAGGGAAAGCCTCTTGAGAACTGCTGCTGAAACCAAGAAAAGATCCTTAAAAAGCCCCGACTACCGGGTGGTGGTGGGGCTGGGCAGCTGCGGGATCGCGGCCGGCGGCCACAAGGTGATGGCGGCCCTTAAGGACGAGATCAAAAAGAGCAAGCTTAACGTGGCCCTGGCCGAGACCGGCTGCGTGGGGATGTGCTACCGCGAGGTGCTGCTGGACGTCTACGACAAGGACGGCAATCTTTTTACCTACGGCAACATGACCCCGGAACGCCTGCCCCGTTTGGTGGAGGAGCACCTGGCCGGGCATCAGCCGGTGAAGGACTGGCTGGTGCGGGCCCACAACCAGGCCCTGCCCGACGACAGCTTTTACGCCAAGCAGAAGCGGATAGTGCTGCGCAACTGCGGGGTGTTCAACCCCGAGAGCATCCAGGATTACATGGATCATCAGGGCTACCAGGCGCTGGAGAAGGCGTTGAAGACCATGACCCCGGAGCAGGTGATCAAGGAAGTGCTGGACTCAGGTCTCAGGGGCCGGGGCGGGGCCGGATTTCCAACCGGCCGCAAGTGGCAGTTTGCCCGGGACAGCAAGAACGACAAGAAATACATCATCTGCAACGGGGACGAGGGCGACCCCGGGGCCTTCATGGACCGCTCGGTGCTGGAGGGCGACCCCCACAACGTGATGGAGGGGATGCTGATCGCGGCCTACGCCATCGGGGCCCAGGAAGGTTACCTCTATGTCCGGGCCGAATACCCGCTGGCGGTGCAGCGGCTGAAGCTGGCCATCACCGAGGCTAAGAAGAAGGGCCTCTTGGGCAAGAACATCATGGGCACCGGATTCAACTTTGAGATGAAGATCAAGGAAGGGGCCGGGGCCTTCGTCTGCGGCGAGGAGACGGCCCTGATGGCCTCGATAGAAGGCAAGCGGGGGATGCCTAAGCTGCGGCCGCCGTTCCCGGCGGTCTCCGGCCTGTGGGGCAAGCCTACCAACATCAACAACGTGGAAACCTACGCCAACGTGCCCTGGATCATATTGAACGGCGGAGCCGCCTTCGCGGCCCTGGGAACGGAGAAAAGCAAGGGCTCAAAGGTCTTCGCCCTGGCCGGTCAGATCGTGCGGGGAGGCCTGGTGGAGGTCCCCATGGGCATCACGGTGCGGGAGATCATCTACGAGGTGGGCGGCGGCATCAAGGGCGGGCGCCAGTTCAAGGCGGTGCAGATGGGCGGGCCTTCGGGCGGCTGCATCCCGGCGGCCCTGGCCGACACCGTGATCGACTACGACTCGGTGACCCAGACCGGGGCCATCATGGGCTCGGGCGGCATGGTGGTGATGGACGACACCACCTGCATGGTGGACATCGCCCGGTTCTTTTTGGACTTCACCCAGAAGGAATCCTGCGGCAAGTGCACCTTCTGCCGGGTGGGCACCAAGCGGATGCTAGAGATACTGGACCGGATCACCAAGGGGAAAGGCGTGGAGGGCGACATAGAAATGCTGTTGGAGCTGGCCGACAAGATCAAGGTCTCCTCCCTGTGCGGGCTGGGGCAGACCGCCCCCAACCCGGTGCTGACCACCATCAAATATTTTAGGGATGAGTACGAGGCCCACATCAAGCAGAAAAAATGCCCGGCCCACAGCTGCAAGGAACTGCTGACCTACGAGATCATCGCCGAGAAATGCGTGGGCTGTACAGCCTGCGCCCGGGTCTGCCCGTCATCCTGCATAGCGGGCGCGGTCAAGAAGCCCCATGTCATCGACCAGGCCAAGTGCGTCAAGTGCGGCAGCTGCGTGGTCAAATGCAAGTTCGACGCGATCAGGGTCAGCTGACCTCACCCCTGCCCCTCTCCTAAAGCATTAGGAGAGGGAGACGGAAAACGTATAATAGTCTAAACACAAGAATATAACAAGGATGCATAAAATGTCCGAGATAAAGATACAGCTCAACGGCAAAGAAGTCATCTGCGATTCCAGCCAGACCATCCTGCAAGTGGCCGAAAAGCAGGGCCTGGACATTCCCAACATGTGCCATGACAAGAAGCTGGAGCCGTTCGGCTCCTGCTGGGTCTGTCTGGTGGAGGTAAAAGGGGCCCGGGGCTTCGTGCCCTCCTGCGCCACCAAGGTCTACGACGGGATGGTGGTGGACATAGACAACCAGAAGATCCGGGCCGCACGGCAGCTGGCCCTGGAACTGCTGCTCTCCAACCACTCCGGCGACTGCATCGCCCCCTGCCAGGCCACCTGCCCGGCCGGATGCGACGTCCAGGGATACACCGCGCTGATCGCCAACGGGATGGAGGCCGAGGCCATCAAGCTGATCAAGGACACCCTGCCGCTGCCCGCCAGTTTGGGCCGGGTCTGCCCCCACCCCTGCGAGACCGAGTGCCGCCGCAACCTGGTGGAGGAGCCGGTGTCCATCTGCTACCTTAAGCGCCGGGCCGCCGATTTCGATTTGAATTCCGGAAAGCCCTATCTTCCCAAGATCGCCCCCGAGACCGGCAAGAAAGTGGCGGTAGTAGGGGCCGGGCCGGCCGGATTGAGCGCGGCCTACTACCTGAGGCAAAAAGGCCACCAGGTCACCATCTTCGAGGCCCTGCCCAAACCGGGCGGCTGGCTGCGCTACGGCATTCCCCAGTACCGCCTGCCCAAGGAGGTTTTGGACCAGGAGATCAAGACCA
>JAURWH010000213.1 GCA_030655055.1 bacterium | reverse complement strand
TGGCCAGCAGGCCCACCAGCATCCGGCTGACCAGGTAGTTCTGACCCACGATGGCCTTGGAGATCTCGGCGGTGATGGTCTGGACGATGACGCTCTTCTTCTCGATCTCTTCGTTGAGTTTTTTGATGTCGTCGTTGTTGAACTGTTCCATGGCTTATATTCTCCTTTAATTACTGACTTCTTTGGTCTGGGGGATACAACCCTATATTATAAAAAACATATTTTTTTTTGTCAAGGGGCAAAGGTCACGAAACGGCTGTTTGATGCACATTGGCCGAAACCTTGGATATGTAAAAAACACAAATCCCTTAAAATGTATGATTACGAGGCAAAAACCGGGAAAGTTTCATAATATTTCTAATTTTCTTTATGAAATTAAAAAATGCTTGATTTTGGTTGGGTTTAAAGGTATGATTGAAAAGGATTTGGATATTATTCTGGCAGGGATTAGATTTAAATGGATTATACATTATATATTATTTAAGTAACTAAGATAAAGTCAATCTTGATAGAAAAATATGAGGCGTATAATGAAAAGAAAACGATTCATAATATGGTTGATAATATCGCTCGTAATTGCTATAAGTGGGGCGTTATATGTGTTATTTAAAAGAAGTGAAGAAAGTAAAATGGTGCCTTGGCAACCAGGGAAAACCATAAATACGCCGTATAATTTAAACCTTACACAATTGCCAAGTGATACGGCATATATACCCGTGGAAGATAATAGCGATTATTGGTTAGGCGAGTATTCAAGTAATGAGTCTATTTTATTTCCGGCTACACATTTGCCGGCAGGCTCAGCCCTGAAACCATATCTTCAGAATGTTGAAGATGTATGGGTTAATGCAAGGTTCAAAAAAGGTGATACAATTACTGTTTGTATGCCATGGGGGCGAAGAGAGTCTGCAACAGTAGATTCAATAATATTTGAGTATTTGGATTATTATGATTTTTCCCATCACTTATATACTACAAGAATTATAAAAGACACAATCAATTTAAAATATTATACATCAGGCACAATAGACAATTGCATTGTAATGCCATACATGCACAATATCGTAAAACGTTACGATTTTTCAAAAATAAATGAAATAAAAAAGGAAGAAAAAGGAACAATAGGAACATGGCTAAACATAAAACGAAGAGAGCTAATTAGTGAATGGAATAAAAATCTAAACGTGAATGATGGCGCCAATAAAAAGATGCCAACTGATACTATAATTAACGCAGATTTTAATGTACATAAAATAGTAGACAACAATGATAGCACATGCTACTACCTTGTAAATTGTGAATGGGTAAAAGACCCGAACAATTCTAGTTTTGGGCTGTATGCTTTTATCACCTTAGATAGTAATACTGTTAACACTCGGTCCTTAAAAAGCTGGATAAAATATTATGATTCTCAGGATTTCTTAGTAATGGATGTTGCAGTGGTAGAACGCGACTCTATGGGTAATATTGGTTTGCTTGTAAAAAGAGGTTTCTGGGAGGCAAGAGATGTGGAGTTTGTCAAAATCGACAACAATTTCACTACAATGAAAAGTGATACGTCTTATCTGACCTATTAGGAAAACATGTTTAATTTATTGAATTTATATTCTGAAGGGACTGGGTATGCCTAAACTCATCCTGGTCGACGGCACCGCCCTGGCCTACCGGGCCCACTTCGGGTTCATCCGCAATCCCCTGATCAACTCCAAGGGGGAGAACACCAGCGCCTCCTTTGGCTTCACCAACATGCTGATGCGGATGATCAAGGAGCACCAGCCCGACTACATCGGGGTGGCCTTCGACACCTCGGCCCCCACCTTCCGCGACAAGAAATACGCCGAGTACAAGGCCCAGCGCCCCGGCATGCCCGAGGAACTGCGCTCCCAGCTGCCCCGGATCAAGGAGATCCTGAAGGCCCTGAACATCGCGGTGCTGCAGCAGGACGGCTTTGAAGCCGACGACGTGCTGGCCGGGCTGGCCAAGCAGGCCGAGGCCAAGGGCTGGATGAGCTACATTGCCACCGGGGACAAGGATCTTTTGCAGGTGGTGACCGAGCGGATCAAGGTGATCAAGCCCCGGCTGGGTAAGAGCGACGAATCAATCTACGGTCCGGAGGAGGTCTTTAAGGAATACGGGGTGACCCCGGACAAGATCAAGGACATCTTTGCCCTGTCCGGCGACACGGCCGACAACGTGCCCGGGGTTCCGGGGATCGGCCCCAAGACAGCCACCGACCTGATAATCCAGTTCGGTTCGTTCGACGACCTTTATAAGAACCTGGATAAGGTCAAGAAGCCCCGGATAAAAAATCTTTTGGAAGAGCATAAGGACCAGGCCCAGCTCTGCAAGGAGCTGGTGACCCTGCACCTGGACCAGCTTCCCGACATTTCGCTGGCTTCGCTTAAGACCCACCAGCCGGACCAGGAAATTCTGGCCAAACTTTTCAAAGATCTGGAATTCAATACCCTATACCACGAGTTCGTCTCCGGGCAGATCAAGAAGGTGGCGCCCCAGGCGGTCACCGGCAAGGCCGAGCTGGAACTGCTGGCCGGACGGCTGAAGCGCGAGGGAGAGATGTGCCTGGAATTGGAGACAGCTGAAGGCCGGCCCTCAAAACTATGCCTATTCTGCCGGGGCCAGGCCCATATCATCGGCGGCCCGGACATCGAGAAGCTAAAGAATTCCTTCGAAGACCCGGAGATCATCAAGGCCGGGCATGACCTGAAGAAGGCCATCAAGGCCCTGTCTTTGGCAGGGATCCAGCTGAACGGGACGATGTTCGACACCATGATCGCCTCCTACCTGCTGGACCCCTCCAAGCGCAACCACCAGTCGCTGGAGGCTTTGGCCGAGGAGCACCTGGGGATCAGCCTGGCCCAGCAGGGCGGGCCCGCCAAGAAGCAGACCGAGCTTGACTTTTCGGCCGAGTCCGGCCTGACCGACGAGCTGATGGCCAGGCGGGCCGACGCGGTGTCTTCGCTGAGGTCCAAATTCGAGCCGGAGCTTAAGGACAAGGAACTGGTCCAGCTGTTCAAAGAGATCGAGATGCCGCTGGTGAAGATACTGGCGGAGATGGAACTGGAGGGGATACTGCTGGACGTGCCGGTCTTCAGCCAGATGTCCAAGGAACTGGAACGGCAGGTGAACAAACTGGAAAAGGAGATCTACCGGATAGCCGGGGAGGAGTTCAACCTGAATTCCCCCAAACAGCTGGGGGCGATACTTTTCGAAAAACTCAAGATCGGCAAGGGCAAGAAGACCAAGACCGGCTTTTCCACCGACGTGGACGTTTTGACCAAGCTGGCCCTGCACCACGACCTGCCCAAACTGATACTGGATTACCGCCAGCTCTACAAGCTGAAATCCACCTACAGCGACGCCCTGCCGCTGGCCGCCGATCCCAAGACCCACCGACTGCACACCACCTTCAACCAGGCTCTCACCGAGACCGGGCGGCTGTCCTCCTCGGACCCCAATCTCCAGAACATCCCGATGCGGGAGGGGGTGGGGCGGGAGATCCGCAAGGGCTTTATTGCGCCCAAGGGTCAGCTGCTGCTGTCGGCCGACTATTCCCAGGTTGAACTGCGCCTGGTGGCCCACCTTTCCGGCGACCAGCACTTAAGGCAGGCCTTCAAGTCGGGCCGGGACATCCACAGCGAGACCGCCTCGGCGGTGTTCGGGGTCAAGCCCGACCAGGTGGAGCCGGACATGCGGCGCAAGGCCAAGGCCATCAACTTCGGCATCGTCTATGGCATGGGGCCCTACGGGCTTTCCCAGCAGCTGGGGATAGGGGTGGAGGAGGCCTCGCATTTCATCGAACATTATTTCAGCCAATTCCCCCAGGTGCAGGCCTGGATAGCGCTGACCACCGCCCAGGCCAAAAAGGACGGCTTCGTCTGCACCATGCTGGGCAGGAGGCGCTACCTGCCGGAGATCAACTCCGAGAACGGCCAGCGCCGGGCCTTTTCCGAGCGGACCGCGGTCAACACCCCCATCCAGGGCACGGCCGCCGACCTGATCAAGCTGGCTATGGTCAACATATCCCGGAGGTTTGAAGAGGAGAAGATCAAAAGCAAGATGATCCTCCAGGTCCACGACGAGCTGCTGTTCGAGGTTCATCAGGAAGAGCTGGCCAAGGTGAAGAAACTGGTCAAGCACGAAATGGAACAGGCGGTGGAGCTTTCGGTGCCGATCGTGGTGGAGATGGGCGAGGGGGATAACTGGTTCGAAGCGCACTGACCGCATCAGGGAATCAGGGGACACCATGCTAAAAGGAAAAAGCAAATTCATTATGCCGGCAATGAAAAGCAGAACAAAAATGGCAGTCATCGGCCTGACCGGCGGAGCCGGCTCAGGCAAAAGTACGGCGGCCAACTATTTCCGCGAACTGGGCGCCCGGGTCATTGACGCAGACCGGATAGGGCACAGCCTGCTTAAAAAAGGCTCGCCCTGCCACGGCAAGATCGTCAAAGCTTTCGGATCGTCCATAGTGACCGGGGGCGGGATAAACAGGAAGGCTCTGGGGAAGATCGTCTTTGGGCGCAAAAGGGAACTGGGAAGACTGAACAGGATAGTCCATCCTTACATCTTGCGAGAAATCAAAAATCAAAAATCAAAAATCAAAAACAGCGGCTTTAAGGGACTTTTGATCATTGATGCCGCGCTGATCGTCCCCTGGGGCCTGCAGAAAAACCTGGATCTCCTGATAGTGGTGGACTCACCGGTAAAGACCAGATTGGAGCGGCTCACGGCCAAGGGAATTTCCCCAGCCCAGGCCCGGAGAATCATAGCCTCCCAGCTTCCGGTCTCAAAACTTAAACGGGAAGCGGACATCATCATAGTCAATAACGGCAGTCCATCCGGCCTGAAGGAAAAAGTGAAAATGATCCACAACTTTCTGTTGGCGCAAAGTTCAACTTGATTTTAAACAAGGATTGGTTTAAAATCAGTATCATGAAAACAAAATCTCATAACATATATTGCAAGGCATAAAATGACGATCCCCGAACTGAAGCAGGGCTGCAAGGCGGCCCGGGAAAAACTGGCTCACCTGCGGAGGTATCTTTGACCTCGATAAATTAGAGAAAGAACTGGCGCAATACGAGGAACAGATGGCCGGGCCGGGATTCTGGAACAACAACCTCAAGGCCAAGGAAGTGATCGCCCAGGCCAACTTGCGCAAGGACTGGGTGGAGGCCTGGAGGCAGCTGGACAAGAAATGCACTGATGCCACCGATCTTCTGGAAATGGTGGAGGCGGATGATAATGCTTCGCTAACCGAGATAGAGAACGACCTGAGATCCCTGGATACTGGGGTGGAGACCCTGGAATACCGCCACATGCTGCGGGGCGAGGACGACGCCCGGGATGCCATCCTGTCCATCCATCCCGGGGCCGGCGGCACCGAAAGCCAGGACTGGGCCGAGATGCTGCTTAGGATGTACACCCGGTGGATGGACCGCAACGGCTATGCTTACAAGATGATAGACCTCCAGCCGGGGGACGAGGCCGGCATCAAAAGCGTCACCATGGAGGTTATCGGGAAATATGCCTTCGGGTACCTCAAGGCCGAGATCGGGGTGCACCGGCTGGTAAGGATCTCCCCCTTTGACGCCAACAAAAGGCGGCACACTTCCTTTGCCTCCATCTTCGTCTATCCCGAGGTCGACGACGAGATCAAGGTGGACATCGCCGAGGCCGACCTGCGGATCGACGTCTACCGGGCCGGATCGGCCGGGGGCCAGAACGTCAACAAGGTGGAGACGGCCATACGGATGGTGCACATCCCCACCGGGATCGTGGTCTGCAGCCAGAACGAGCGCTCCCAGTACCAGAACCGGATCAACGCCATGAAGGTCCTAAGGGCCAGGCTTTACCAGCACTACAAGGCCGAGGAGGACAAGAAGCGCCAGCACCTGGAGGCCGGCAAGGCCGACATCGCCTGGGGCAGCCAGATCCGCTCCTACGTCTTCCAGCCCTACACCATGGTCAAGGACCACCGCACCGGCCAGCAGAACGGGGATGTCCAGGCGGTGATGAACGGCGACCTGGACCAGTTCATCTTTGCCTTTTTAAAGACCGGGGGAAAGTTTGAGCGGGTTGACAAAGGCGACGATTTATGATATCTTATAGACTACAAAACATCATATTATATTCCGAAAGGAGGTGCAAGAATACTAATGTTTGCTGCTTATGAATTCATCAATTGCGAGTCCGGCAAGGCCGAGGCGGTGGTCCGCGCTCTGCGCAAGATCAAGGGAGTGAAACAGGCCCACGTGGTGACCGGGTTGCACGATATCGTGGCCTATGTGGAATCCCCGAATCTGGGCGAGCTCACCAAGCTGATCATCGCCAAGATCCAGGGCACCAAGGGCGTCGGCAGGACAGTCACCTGCATCGTGGTCAACGGCAACTAAGGACCTCTTTTTGTCAAACCCCTGCCATTATAATGGCAGGGGTTTTTGCATGCATAAAATAAAACTGCAAATAATCATCAAATAGTTATACATGTTTATGGTCAGCAGGTTTTTAAATAAATGAAAATCAAGGGATTTAAACGATACCCCCGGTATATTGCTATTTGATAAATACTATGTTATATTAATAATGTTATCCATGGATATTTTCAGCAACAATTAGGGAGGTAATGCTATGAAAAAAACAGCATTATGCGTTTCCACATTATTAATAATGGCGGCAGTTTTTACCGCCCAGGCCGGAGTAATGGTGCTGCCGGCCAATGATTCCCTGGCCGCAGCCGGGGCTTGGGTCAATGTTCCCTACAGCTATGTTGATGACAGCCTTTATACCGTCGGGACCGGCGCGGCCAACGGCAGCAAGAATTTTAGGGTGGGACTGGCTGATCCGTCAGACACCATCAACCAGCGGATCACGGGCGTGGTGATATACGCCAAGTGCTATCTGGCCGGTTCCAAGGGCAAACTTCAGCTGGTGCCATTCTACGATGAGGTTCAGGGCACGGCTTCCGCCCCCTTGGGGCTGAGCGGCACGGAGATCACAAGATCCTTTGACATTACCGTCCAGCGGGCCCAATGGTTGTGGGAGGATATAAAAAATCTTAGCGTTCAATTCAAACCCAAGACAGCCAAGACCTATTACGCCAATCATATCTTCGCCGTGGTGACCAGTATCGATACTACGGCGGCCCAGGCCAGCCACAGGTTTGCTTTCGACCCAGTCGCCACGCCGGATACAGTGGGGGTGGCCTTTCCGCTGGGGATCAGCGCACTGGATTCGCTGGGGATCCTTCTGGCCAGTTATAATGGATCGGTTCTGATCAGCGACCAGACCGGGACCATAAGTCCGTTCATAGCCAATTTCACCGGCGGGCTGGCCGCAGCCAGCATCACCATCAGCGACACCATGCGCAACGATTTCATTGTCATTGACGACGGCGTAGCCAACGATACCAGCGGATTGTTCGATGTGGTCAACTCCGGGCTGCACCACTTTGCGGTGGATCCCATCGGGATGCAGCTAAAGAATGTGCCTTTCGCCATCAGCCTTTCGGCCCGGGACTTCTTTGACGATACGGTCACCAGTTTTACCGGCAAAGCGGACATGTGGGACATGACCGGGACGCTGACCCCGGATTCCACCGGGGCTTTTGCCGCCGGGGTCTGGAGCGGCGACGTGAACATCGCCCTCGGGGCACTCAAGGACAGCATCGCCTGTTCGTACTTCAATGGCAAGACCATCAGCGGCTTAAGCAACGGGTTCTGGGTGGATGATCCCTTGGGGGTGGAAACGGGAAAACTGCTGGAGGGCCTGGCCGGAACGGTCCGGATCAACATCTTTCCCAATCCACTTTACCGCAAGGCGGAGTTTACGGTCTATTCACCCAAAGCCGGAACAGCCCGCATCACCGTTTACAACCTGCTGGGGCAAAAGGCCGCCCAGAAAGACTTGGGGAATATAAATCCCGGAACGGTGAAACTGAGGTGGGACCTTGGTTCCGCCCTGCCCCAGGGTGTTTATTTTGCCGATCTTCAGATCGACGGGAAAAGCGCGTCATTTAAGAAGCTGGTGATCCTCAAGTAGCGCAAGGAATCGCCGTTCAAAAAGGCCCGCAATCGGCGGGCCTTTTTGCTTGACTATATGCTGGAAGTTTGGTAAATTTATGATTCTACAGCCCTTTAATGCGTCAACAAGAAACATTATCTAAGTCTGTCCACGTCCCGGCCGGACTGCGGTTTGAATTTACGGAGGATCTATGAAACTGGACTGGGTTTATATTTCAGATATCGGGAAACACCTGGGGCAGGAGGTCACCCTCAAGGGTTGGCTGTACAACAAGCGCTCCTCGGGCAAGATACACTTCCTGCAGATCCGGGACGGCTCGGGCGTGATCCAGGGCGTGATGGTCAAGAGCGAGGTGGGGGATGCGGTCTTTGAGCTGGGCGACAAGGTCACCCAGGAATCCTCCATCATCGTCAAGGGGTTGGTCAAGGAGGACAAGCGGTCGCCCTCGGGTTTTGAGCTGGGGGTCACCGGCCTCAACATCGTCCAGCTGACCCAGGACTATCCCATCACCCCCAAGGAGCACGGGCCGGCTTTCCTGATGGAGCACCGCCACCTGTGGATGCGCTCGTCCAAGCAGCACGCCACCCTAAGGGTCCGCGACACCATCGAGCAGGCCATTCACGCCTACATGCATAAGGAAGGGTTCATCCATACTCCGGCCCCCATCCTGACCCCCACCTCCTGCGAGGGCACCACCACCCTGTTCCAGACCGATTACTTCGGCGAGCCGGCCTTCCTGTCCCAGTCGGGGCAGATGTACATCGAGGCCACCGCCGCGGCCTTCGGCAAGGTCTACACCTTCACCCCGGCCTTTAGGGCCGAGAAGTCCAAGACCCGCCGCCACCTGACCGAACTGTGGATGATGGACGCCGAGGCCAGCTATTTTGAGCACGCCGAGAACATGCAGTGCCAGGAAGGGATGATCTGCGCCGTGGTGGAAAGGGTCTTAAGCGAATGCCAAAGCGAACTGAAGACACTGGAGCGCGACACCGCCCCGCTGGAAAAGATCAAGGGCCCCTTCCCCAGGATCTCTTACAAGGAAGCGGTGGAGTTATGCAACAAGGCCGGGGTCCACATAGAATATGGGGAGGACTTCGGGGCTCCGCACGACACCGCCATTGCAGGCTCGTTCGAGCGGCCGGTGTTCGTGGACCGCTTCCCGGCGGCCATCAAATCATTCTACATGCAGCCGGACCCCCAGGATCCATCGGTAGTGCTGGGTTCAGACCTTTACGCCCCGGAGGGCTACGGCGAGATCAT